>CALFPI010000528.1 GCA_937919035.1 uncultured Gemmatimonadaceae bacterium | reverse complement strand
GGCAGGATACACTGTCCGTATTCACCGCTGACAACGGCCCCTCGCGGGAGACCCGCAACTGGCTCGACGGCACACTCGACCCGTACTACGGGGGCAGTGCCGGCGCTTTGAAGGGCCACAAGTTCAGTCTCTTTGATGGTGGCATCCGCGAGCCGGGCATCCTGCACTGGCCGGGTACTGTGACGGGAGGTCAGGTTCTGTCCGCTGCCGTCGCCTCCATGGATGTCTTCCCCACGGTGCTCACTGCCGCCGGCGGCGACCCTTCCGCCTATGAGCTCGATGGCACGAACCTGTTGCCCTACGTCTGCGACGGGCAAACGCCGCCTGGGCGCGACCTCTATTGGGAGATGGGACCACAGACGGCGATCCGCAGGGACTCGATGAAACTGGTGCTCAACGGAAGACTTGTGGAGGATACACCACCGGAAGATGACGTCCATCTGGCGGATCTGTCCGTCGACATGGGCGAACGAAAGAACCTGAAAGATCGGGAGCCAGAGTTGACACAGGAACTGACCGCCGCTGCCGAAGCCTGGCGTGCCCGCATCGAGGACCGCTGGGAGCGGGAGTTCAGCCCCAGCCGTCAGGGCACGGTGTAGCCATGTCCTGGCGAGCACCGGCATTGATGCTGGTCCTGATCACGGCACTCTACGTGGCGGTGCGCCCGTGGCTGATCGACACTGTCGGCATCCCGGCGCTGGTGCTTTTCGTCCTCGCCACGGGAGCGGTTGGCAGCATCGTCATCGCCTGGTGGCAGGCGCGCAACCGTCGCTACATTTGCCCTGCCTGTACGCACGTGTTTCCCGTGTCGGTACGGCGCAACCTGGCCAGCCAGAACTGGTTCGGTCGACTGCACACGCACTGTCCATCCTGCGACAAACAGTCATGGTGTGACATCGCCCCCGACGAAAACTGAACCCGCAGCTACAGCCCTGAAAGAGCTTCGAGGGCCCTGGCAAGTTCCTGCCGGCGGGCCTCGATCGGTGCCGGGTCAGTGGTGAACTGCGTCATCGACGCACTGATCTGTTCCGGCACAACCAGCAGCGCCGACCAACGCATATGGTCTGCTGGCGCAAGCCCTGGGGCCTTTTCGGCCAGGGCCCGCCGCAGCATGGCTAAATACTCGTAGTCCTCGATCCCGTCCCGCAGCATTTCCCAGCGAATACTCTCCACCGGACCTTGCAGGTTAGGACCTTGCAGGTTAGGACCTGCCGTTGGCGCCCCTGGCGGCGGATAGAGGAAGCGCCCATCCCCATTGCCCCAGGGCCGGCGCGCCCCCGGCGGGGCGTTATACGTCGATTCCCAGCTCATGGGATCCGCGTATGGATCCTGCAGGGACCCGGGATATGCGGCACCACTGGTCCAGTAATTCGTCGCCCACACCAGAATGCCGTCGATGTCCCGTTGCCACGTCTGCCAGAGCCAGACTCGGAGATCCGTGGCGGCATGGTCGATGAACAGACCCGCCCAGGGCGCCTTGGGGACCGTGCACACATACCACCAGAAGCGCTCCCCCGCTGCTCGGCGCGACGCAGCGAGGGCTGCGTCGAATCCTGGGGTCAGGGGGCACCACAGGTTTGGGCCGCCGACCAGTTCGCTCTCGACCTGCTCCGTCAGCATGCGGGTGATGCCGGGCGCGGCATCCTGCAGTCGGGAGAAGCCGTCCATGACGAACGCGTAATCTCGTGGAGCTGGTTCGTCGAACCAGTAGACGAAGGCCTCATCAAGCCAGCCCCGTTCTGCCAGATGGCGTTCCACAGCCCGGCCGTAGCCACGGAACAGGGCCCCGTACTGCGGCGTGTCCGCCGACCAGCCCTGCAGTTCGGGCTGGTGACGATCGATGTAGCTGCCACCCCCCATGCCCGGGATTGCGAGGCGAAAACTGTTGAAGTGGTAGTCGTCAATGGCGCGGCGCATGGACACATCCCAGGCGGTCCAATCGATGCCGGGCTCAATGACGGCATCAGCCACCGGCGGCGGGCCGGTGAGCAGGGGCCAGTCCACAATGGGCCGATCCAGTGGTGCCGGATCGTACGGCGATATGTGGTGACGAGCGAAACTCTCAAGATACTTCGCCAGTACGGTGCGGCGGTCCGCGTCGCTGTCGAGGCCCTGGTAGCGCCAGACGGCGTCAGGATCAAACCCGAAGGCAGTCTGACAGGTCATGCGATCGGGCAGAGCGAAATCGAAGACCTCGACGTGCACTTCCACCTGCGCTGACCAACCCTCGGCGTGTAGTTCCATCGTGCCGTGGTACTGCCCCGGTGCCGTGTCTGGCAGCGTCTGCAAGCGCACCCACAAGGCCAGATTGCGCTCTGCCGGGAGGTCCACGGGCGCGTCCATGAGCAGCAGTGGATCGGGCCAGTGGCCTGCCTCGCCCATCAGGTCCGTCGGTTGGCCCACGGCTACCGTCGCCACACGTCGAATGTCGATGGCATCTGCAGGGAGCCGCGCCCCGTTGGGGCCGAGCAGGTCGGTCACCTCTACCACGAGGCCGTGCAGAGCCTGCCGCGGCCGCAACACCAACTGTGCTGCCTCCGCCTCATTCCGCGCCGCGGCGATGTAGAGTGCCGATCCGGTGGTTGTTGGTACGCCACGCGTCGCCGACACCTTCCAACCCGAGGAGGCCCACCAGACATCCACAGCCCCACTCGTTGACAGTACGGCACCATAGTCGTCGGCATGCAGGATCGAGGCGTGCACATCCAGTTCGGCATGCCACAGGGGCTTCCAGATGTCCTCACCTGTACTCCCGTCATGCGTCTCCAACTGCACCTGCAGCACATGGTCACCGACGCCGGTCACACGGTACGGCAGGGACAGCCGGTTCTGCCCGCGACGAAGTTGCACGGGGCGCCAATCGCCAGTCTGTCCGAACGCATTGGCACCGGTCATTGCGGCTCGGGCCCGGGCGAACTGATCTGCGGGAACGTCGACCTCAACAACAATCGAATCCGCCAGGCCCGGCTGCAGAGCACCGGTGTCGATGACACGACAGCTCGCCGCATCCCGCTGCTGGATCACCGTCACCATTCTTGTGTACCCCTGCGCGTCCTGCACGTCCTGCGCATCGTCGGTCAGGCCGGCACTGTATCGATAGTCGTCCACCTGGAACGAACCCGGATCGGCGTCCTCTCCGGTTGCCACCGCACCGACGGCGCGCAAGTGCACATCCACGGCACCCGTCGACAGCAGGTGGGCGGGCACGTCAAAGGTGGCAGCACCGACTGCATGCATCTCCCCCAGGCTCGTCCAGACTTGCTGTGGGTCGGACCGAGCCTCGACGACGAGGCCACCACCTGTGTGATAGTTGACGTTGACGAAGACGCTCGCCTGCGTCTGGGTCCAACCACCGATTTCGTGCCGGAAGAGCACTTCATCCCCCGCTCCGAAGACCCATCGATGGGTGTTGAAACCAGCATCGTGCCGTAGCAGAGGCCGGCTGAAGTTGGCCATATGCGTCCGCAGCGGCGCCTGAAAGGTGTAGGTCCCACCGGTGATGCTCTCGCCCTCGCCGAGGACCAGATGAGCACCGGGCCGCGCGTGTACGGGCTGGACGCGGTGCAGTTCGATATCGTCGAAGGCAACCGCTCCCGCCAGATGCCACTGCCCGAAGCGCAACCCGTCGGTCGCCGCTGGCAAGGCCATCGAGATCTCCGGGGAAACGAAGAACGACGTGAAGGGAGCCCAGCTCGCGTCGATGGAACCCAGATCGCGATTGGCAAAGAGGGTCCCCGACATGACCGTGCCACTGCCGGCTGCACCACGG
>CALFPI010000527.1 GCA_937919035.1 uncultured Gemmatimonadaceae bacterium | reverse complement strand
CCGGTGGCGTGTGGACGAACCCGCTCGACGATTATGTGTCCGACCCGGACAATGCCGATGGGGATCTGCGCTGGTCCGTCCCGTCCGGAGCCAGGTCCAGCATCGGCGTGGATGCTCAACGGCTGCTGTCGGTGAGTCCGCCTGCCGACTTTCACGGCTTTGAGCTGGTTGAGCTGACGGTTACCGATCCGGGGGGGCAGGCGGCGAAATTGACGCTGCGGATCTACTCCTCGGACGGCCGGCCGGTGACCGGAGGCATTCCCGATATCATTCTTGATCGAGGCGCCCAGCATCGGGAGTTCGATCTCGATGAGTACTACAACGATTCGAACAACAGTGACGAGCAGATGGCTTGGCGCGAACAGCCAACATTCGATGCGAAAAATCTCACGGTCTCCATCGATCCGTTGACCCACATCGTCACATTTGCCGTGTCGCCGAACGCCAGCTTTGGGACGGAAACCGTCGTCTTCCGGGTTACCGACACAGACGGCGTGTCAGCTCAGGATACGATGCTTGTGACGATTCGCTCCGGTGGTCCGGACTCCGGGGGCGCTTTCCAGATCATCCCGGATCTGCCGCCGCTGCAGGCGCAGGTGGGGCAGGCAGTCCAGGTCCTGACCAATCTCAATGACTACATCGTCACCAGCCCCGATCTGCGACGCGGGTCGATCACCTGGGAACTGGCGGCCGAGGGCGAGAATGGCATTGCCGGGGTAAGTCGGCGCCCCGACGCAACCCACGCCGATGGTGTTCGCTGGGTCCTGACCGTTCTCGGGGAGACGAGTGGTATCGATACGTTGCGTCTCGTCGCAACGGACTCCCTTGGTCGCTCGGAAACGGCGGTCACGACGATTCGTTTCTTCGGCGAGAGCGAGCAACTCGAACTGCGGGCCATCCCGAATGTCATTTTCATTGCCGGAACGTTCTTCGATGGGTTGCGGCTGAATGACTACATCGTTGACCACGTAATCCATGCGGACTCGCTCATACGCTGGACGATGCTGCAGATCGGTTCGAGCGATGGTGGCATCATCATCGAGATCAACAACGACAGCTCTGTCCGAGCCCTGTCTTTCGACATTGCCGAGACCGAAGTCGTGTTCATCGCGCACAACGACTCTCTTGGCGTCACCGGACGTGATACCGTGCGGGTCATCGCGCAGGATCCGGCTCTGGCGGCGCGCGAGTTGCAGCCGATGCCGGCTCTGGTCATCCAGGCAGGCAGCACCGACAGTTCGATCGTGCTCAACGAGTTTCTGCCGGAAGATCTGGATGGGACAGAGACGAACTGGTCGGTCTCCGGTGCATCGATCACGAATCCGGTGATCGGCACTGTGACGCCGCACCAGCTTCTGCTCAGTTCCATCGGTAAGTCTGTAGGTACTGATACGCTCAGTTTCCGCGTCACTCTGGGCGGGGGCTTTGTGGCTACGGGGCAATTGTTGGTGACAGTGATCGAACCGATCGACGATTCGACCCTGGCGCTGCGGATTGTACCCAATCCACTGAGTGCCAATTACGTGGACTTCTTTGTCATGGCACGTACGGAGTTGACCAGCAGTCCCACGGTGGTCGTCACCTTCGAGGGAGATACGACGGTCGCCGTACGGCAGGTCGAAGACAATCTGAGTTCTCGTGGCGTGTTGATCTGGGCCGGCAGCTTCCGCGTGCGTATTGGCGGATCCGGCACATTGCTGTTTCGGGCGCAAGCGATCACGGCCCTTGGCACATCCGTGAGCGCGCAAGCGTCGATTGTGCTGGCCACGGCTGGCAGCGGCAAGGCTGTAGCGCTGCACCATGGTTCGGTGGATGTCCTGATTCCCGCTGATGCGATGGTCGACGGCCAGGTTGTGTATCTGCAATCTACCCCCGCATCCGCGGCCGGTGTGCAACCGGCTGCCCGTGGCGCAGCGGCGGACGAGTTGATCCTGTTGCACGAAATGCGTCTGTGGCCTGCCGGTTTGCGTCTGGAGCGCCCGGCGCAGGTCCTGCTTGCCGGCGAACCTGCTGCGGGAGCAGGGTTCTATCGTGCCATCGATGCGGCCTGGTCGTGGGTGAGTGCCGTGCAGACCGCCGAAATCAGTCAATTCGGTCGTTACGCCGTACTCGTTGACCGCACTGCGCCTTCGCTGCAGGTAGAGCAGGCACGGGATGGCAGTGTGCATCTGGAGGCTGAAGATGGTGGCAGCGGCATCGCACCTGACGGTGTTTCCGTCGTGGTGGATGGGGAGCGCTTCCAGGCTGTCCCTGATGCCGGGGGGTGGACGGCGAAGATCTCCGTCGCCGACGGCGCCATCGCCGGATTGCAGCCCGTTCTGTTCGTGGCACGGGATCGTGCCGGTAACGAAACGAAGATGACGGTCCATATGACCGTGGCCGCCCGCCTGCCGCAGGAGGTCCGGTTGGGGGCGAACTTCCCCAATCCATTCAATCCGGAGACGACGATTCCCGTACAGCTGGCTGCCGGCGGCGCAGGTGTGAAGCTGCGGGTATATAACGCGGCGGGTCAGGTGGTACGCGAGTTGCTAAATGAAATCAGTGAGACCATGGAGCCCGGCTGGCATGAAGTCCGCTGGGATGGCCGTGATGACACGGGACGTCAGGTGAGCAGCGGCGTCTACTTCTACCGCCTCGAGAGTGCGGATCTGCAGTTGACACGCTCCATGACGATGCTCAAATGAGTCGGGAACTGAGGAAGAACATGACAGTTGACGGCAAGAACTACCCATATTCGCGCGCGCTCTTGCGCGCCAGTGCCATCATTTTGACCTGCGCGCTTGTCGCCTGCGGCGGTGGTACGGGGCTGGGACCGGGGGAGATCCAGAAGCGGGAGGAGAAGCTTCGCGAACGGCTGCCCATCGACTGGAATTCGTACAATGACAACGACTACCAGGGCTCCATCGACTTCTTCATCAAGACCTTGCAGGAGGCCGATGCCCTCGAAGGCATCGAATTGGGTGTGCGCAATCAGGTGAAGGCCGAGGCGCAGAGTGGCATCGGCTGGTCCTTCATCCGTTTGCAGAACCTGCCTGCTGCGGCACAGGCCTTTGGAATTGCGACACAACTGGATCGAACGAACGCCGACGCCTGGGTCGGCTGGGCTGGAGTGGCCCTGGCCCAACGCGCGTATGCCGATGTGCTGCAGTACACGAACAACGCCCTGGAAAATGACCCCGACTACAACTCAGCGACGCGGATCGACGCTGCGGGCCGTGTCCTGGGACATGACGCAGTTGATGAACGCCACGTGCGACTGATGCTGGCAGAAGCCTATTTCCAGTTGGGCCGCTACAGCGCTGCCGACCGGCCGGATCCGAACAACGCCGCCGCCCAGGTGCGCCTGGTGGACCGCAACTTCCGCTACCGTGACCCAGGCCAATTGCTGGAGAAAATTTCGGAGTTGTCTCTCGAACTGCAGGACCTGGTCTCCGCCGGGTAGCGGAACCTGACGCATGGACTCATTCCGTCACACGACGCGCGTCCTGCTGCTGGTCACCCTGGTCGCAGGAGCGGTATCGGCGCAGAACCTGGAGCTGCTACGCCAGCCGAAGAACTCAGCCATCACGATTCCCGCCGGGCAGGGCCTTGACCTTATTGGCAGCGCGGAACCATTGGGCAAGGGACGCTTCCGCATGCGATCGCTGAATCGCTCGCATAGCGTGGTGCTGCCCGAATTGGGTGAGGGCAGTGTCTACACGGGCTATTACTCGATTGCATACGGCATGTCACCGGCCCTGGATGTGAGCCTGGTCGTGCCTTTCCTCAACGACTCGGCAGGGGGCTTCAATAAGTATGGTTCCGGGGACCCCGTTCTTGGCCTCAAGTGGTCGCGCCCCGGAACGATACCGTCCAACCACTATACGGCTTTCGAGTTGCTCATCGGTCTGCCCTTCGGCTACAAGGGCGAACACGCCCTCGATCAGGTCGGCGGCATCCGTCAGTTCAGCAGCAGCGCCATGGACATCGGCCTGCAGGGATTGATGGATCTTCATTTCCGCAAGGTCTCCCTCTATCTGAATGGGGGACTGTTCCGTCCCGGAAATCCTGAAGTGGTGACGCAGATGGTCTATGGCTTCGGGCTCGAAACCGGGCGAGGCAGCCGCTGGCTCAGTGTCAACGCCGAATATGAGGCCCGCGTTGCCTTCGGCGCCCAGTCGCGCGCAGCGAATGCGATCAAGTTTGGACTGCGTCTGCATGTGTTTCGAGGCATCGAGATCGAGCTGGCGCGCGAAATCGGCTTTCTCGACCAGCCATCACCATCATTGACGACTTTCGGCGTGCGTACGCATGGATTCCTTACCGGGCGACGGCGCTTTGAGCCTCGCTTCGTGATCTACAAACCGGTACCGCCACCCAAGCGTATCTATGAGCCAGACAAGGTGTTGCGTATTGCCGTTGTCGATTTCTCCGGGTTCGAGGAATATCATGCTGGCAGCCGACTTATCGACAAGATTCGCAATCGCCTGGCACCGCATGACAGCCTTGAAATCGTCGATCTCAATCAGTACACGGGCATCGTCAAAAAGGGCGCATTGACGCCCGCGCAATCCATCGACCTGGCACGTCGGATCGATGCCGACGTTGTTGTGACTGGCACGGTCTCTGAGTACCAGATCGATCGCTTTTCCGGGCTGCGCGTGCCATATCTGTTCGAATTGCCCGAAACGGAGGTGGAGGTTGGGTTGCGCTATCGCGTCATGTGGTTTTCCAGTGCCGACAAAACGGACATGGAATCGTTCACCGAGCAGATCAAAGGGCAGGGAACGCTGCGCCTGCGCCTGCGCCTGTTGCCCGCCGACCCGCATGATATCACCGTAAGTCGTTCCGCCGCCGAACTTGCCCGCGTGCACGAGGAGGCGCTGGACGATGTCGTCAGCAATCTGCTCGCGTCGATGGCAAGTATGTTCTCCTGGATTCCGCCGGACTTCGCATATGCGAGTTACTAGCAGTCGTCTGCGATGGGCGGCGCTGGCTGTCATGCTGAGTGCCGGTGGTTGTGCCTTCTCGGTGGCGCCGACCTCATCGGATGACAACGAACTGACGCTTGAGCTGGCCGCCTATCCGGCGAGGATCTCCATCGAAGATAGTACCGCGACGGCTGAGATATGGGCTACCGTGAGGGCCGGGGGCAACCCGGTGAAGGACAACACGATCGTCAAATTTGCCACCACCGTCGGCACGATCACCTCGCAGAGTCAGACCGTCGATGGCCTGGCGGTGGCCATCCTGGTAAGCCCTGGGGACAATCAGCCGCGGCAGGCGGAGGTTGTGGCGCAGGCTGTGACGATGCGCGACACCATTGAAGTGGACTTTGTGATCACTGCTCAGAGCGATTTTTAGGAGCCTGTGGAGGGCATGCAAATCTTGACACAATCTCAAAGAATACAGTATATTGGCGCCACTTACCCCGCCTCCGTTTCACCGGATCTGCGATT
>CALFPI010000526.1 GCA_937919035.1 uncultured Gemmatimonadaceae bacterium | reverse complement strand
ACATGACCCTGGATGAGGCCGCCGGCAAGTTGCGGCGGCTCGGTGATGCCACAGGCGCACACGAGGTGTGTGTGGCTCTGGAGACACATCCGGAGCTGTGCACCAACGCGGCGACGATGAAGCGGACCATGACCGCAGTCCAGCACCCCTGGATCGGCATCAACTACGACACGGCGAACGTCTACTACTACAACCACGATATCGACACGGTGGAACAGGTCGCCGCCTGCACCGATTACATTCGTGGTGTCCACTTCAAGGACGGCCACGGCAAGTTCCACGACTTCGATTTTCCCGTGTTCGGCGAAGGCATTGTAGCCTTCGACAAAGTGCACGAGATCCTGCAGCGAGCCGGTTACAGCGACGCCTACTGTATGGAGCTCGAGGGTCCCGCGTTCAACCGCGACGATCCGCAGGATCTGGCCGCCAAGATCACCCGCTGCGTGGACCATCTGCACAGCGTCGGTGTCCCCGGCTGATTGCGAGCCCGAACACTCCGTCGACCCGTCGGGACCTGTGCCATGAAGGTTGTTGATATCGAACGCATTCTCGTTGACGTGCCGTTCACCGAGAGACAGCAGCGGATCACGCAGCGCACCGTCTACAAGTGGTCGGTTCTCGAGCTCTGCCGGGTCACGGCCGACACGGGTGACGTCGGTTGGGGTGAGACCGTGATCCACTACACGCATCAGCGCGTGACGGACGCCCGTGTCGAGCGCGTATTGCACAGCAGTCCCGCCGAAGCCATGTGGGATGATACGATCGGTGCCGGTCTGCAGATGGCGCTGTTCGATCTTGTCGGCAGGATTACCGGCGTAGCGGTGCACCAACTGCTGGGCCGGAAGGTCCGGGAGCAGACGCCGCTCTCCTGGTGGTGCAGTCACGCATCCCCCCAGGACTGGGCGGCGGAGGCGGTGGATGCCGTCGCCGCAGGATACACCAGCTGCAAGACCAAACCCCGCCCCTGGTGGGATATCTTCGCCCAGGTGGAAGCGGTGAGTGCCGTGACACCGCCACACTTCAAACTGGACCTGGATCCCAATGGCTCGCTGAAAAACGCGGCGACAGCCGTGCCCGTGCTGACACGACTGGCGGGCTACGAACGCGTCGCCATGTTCGAGACGCCGATTCCGCAGACCGACATCCTGGGCAACCGGCAGATCCGTCGGGCTGTGCCGCGGCCGGTGGCGATGCACTTCGGCAGCCCGCCCTTCATCACCGCCGTGCGCGAAGAGGTTTGTGACGGTTTCGTCATCAATGGCGGTGCTGCGCAGGTGGTCGGCCAGGGCACACTCGCTGCTGAATCGGGACTGCCCTTCTGGCTGCAGCTGGTGGGCAATGGCCTGACAACGACGTGGGCCGCCCATCTGGGTGCCGTGCTCAGTCATGCCACGTGGCCGACGATCAGTTGCGTCAACCTGTACACCGAGCAACTGCTGCAGACCCCCATCGAGGTCATCGGTGGCTACCAGTCGGTGCCACAGGGACCCGGTCTCGGTGTAGCAATCGACGAGGCGGCCGTCGAGCGGCTGCGCGTGCCCGAGTCGACCCTGAAGGCACTGCCGGCGGCGCAGTTGTATGCCCCGCCTCGGCCCCGCATCATCAATACGCTGGTCTTCCCCGATGGTACAAGAGTCCATATGGGGGCCATGGGTCCCCACGACTACGATGCGGCCTCGGGCCCGGGGTGGTCGGATGGGATGTACGTGGAGCCGCCATGGCGTGATGACGGCACAAAGGAGTGGGCCCGGCTTTGGGCGCGCGTGTGCGATGGCGACGTCGTGCGCGACACAGCAAGAAAGGTGTAACAGATGGCGCAGGACGATCTGGGCAATGGTTTCATGCATCATGGCGTGGCAACACCGGTCAGCAATCACCGGGGCACCGTGGCCACACACGACGGCAACGGACGCAACATCATTCTGTTGTGGTTGTTCGACCACCGCGGCGGCTACGCTCTGCTTGAGATCGATGCGCAGACGGGTGCCAGCCGCCAGGTGGACATGCCTTTTCCTCCGGGCCGTGACTGCCCCTTCTCTGCCATTCTGTCGAGCCGGAATCGGTTCTACACCCACTTCAACAACCACTTCTGCGAGTATGATCCCGCCGCCGGCGCTTTCACTTTCTGCGCCGAAACCGTGCCGCAAATGACGATGGGTATGACAGAAGACGACGCCGGGCGCATCTGGTCGGTGACGTACCCGGACTCGGCGGTCGCCTGCTACGACCCGGCGACGAAAAAGTTTCGCGACTACGGCTCCGTGTACGCGCAGAACTGGCGCCAGTACCAGCGCTTTGTTGCCGCCGATGATACGGGCTGGCTCTACTTTGCCGTGGGCAACACGGCCAGTCAGATTGTGGCCCTGGAGCCGGCGTCGGGCCAGGCGACGCCGCTGTTGCCAGAAGCGGAGCGCTGTCAGGGCACAGCCTACGTCTACCGCGATGAGGATGGCGCCGTCTATGGTCTGCCGCTGGCAGGTGGAGAGGATGGCGACACCTGGCTGCGGCTGTACAAGGGGCAAGCAGAGAAAGTGGGCCGGCACGAATCGCGTCGGCCCAAACCGATCATCACCGACAGTCAGAGCCTGTTTCACCGGAACTTTCCTGATGGCGCCCGTCTGGTCGAGTGTGACACGGTGGAAAAGCGCCTCGTCGTCGACGATGCCGCAGGTCAGCGGCACGAACTGAGTTTCGACTACACCAGCGAAGGGGCTCACATGATGGGCCTGGCGACCGCCTCCGATGGCACGATCTGCGGCGGCACAGCCTTCCCCATGCGCTACTTCCGTTACGATCCCGTCGCCGATGACTGGACGAATCGCGCCAGCTTCAATCAGTGGAACACGGTACGGGCCCACGAGGACCGCTTCTTCATCGGTGGCTATACCGGTGGTTTCCTGTTGGAGTGGGATCCGGCTGCGGCCTGGGAAGCCACAACAAGAGCCGGCGGCGCCGCGCAGAACCCGCGTTGGTGGACGGACACAAAGCCGACGATCAATCGGCCCCACTGCCTGCGCGTGACGGCCGATGGGCGTTATGTGCTGCTCGGCGGTACACCGGACTATGGCTATACCGGTGGGGGCCTGTTGATCTGGGATCGGCAGACCGACACGGGATTGCTGCGGCAGGACACCGATCTTGTGCCGCAGCAGTCGCCGATGAGCCTGCTGGAATTGCCGGATGGCACCGTGCTGGTGGGGACCACCGTCGCCCCCGGCACCGGCGGCGAACAGAAGGCGACGCTCGCGCAGATGTACATCATCGACATGCCCACAGGAGTCGTCCTCTGGCGTGCGCCGGTGCTGCCCGGCGTCGAGTCCTACCACGATCTGCACGCGGGCCCCGATGGACTGGTCCTCGGCTTTGCCGACGGGCACCGTTTCTTTGTCTTTGATCCGGCAGCACGCACCCTCCTGCAGGACGAGGACGTCACTCAGCGACTGGGGCGCACCAATGGCCAGCAGGGCCCGCGGATCTTCGTCGACGGACCTGCGGCAGAGATCTTCGCGTTGTTTGAGCGCGGCATCGTGCGGATCCACGACGATGGCAACGGTGCGGCGCCCCGCTTTCGGCTCGATCTGGTCGCCGAGTCGCCCGTGCCCATCGGCCCCGGCGGCGATCTGCTACACGGGCGTATCTACTTCGGCAGTGGTTCGCACGTCTACTCCTGGCAGGTGCCCACAGCATGAGTGAAACCCTCATCATCAACGCCTCGGAGCATGCGTGGGCCCTGCACGACCCGCGTTTCGCTATCGATCCAGCGTTGTCGGTCTGCCCGAAGAACGAGCCGGACTGCGAGCAGACCGCAGAAACATTGATCGCGCGTATGCTCGAGTACAACATCGACCGTACCGTCATCAGTCACGTCTGCTACTACGGCCGCAACAACGACTACCCCACATACTGCGTGCGCACCTGGCCGGATCGCTTTGCTGCCATCGGCCTGCTTGTCGGTCACCGACTGTTCTCGCCCCAGGATGGTGAGAGGAACGCCGAGCGCCTGCGCGAGCTTGTCACCGAGGGCGGGCTGGCAGGGCTGCGCCTCAGTCCGATCTACGACCGGCACGAGCGTTGGCTGGACGACACCGTGTGTGACCCGCTGTGGCGCGCCGCCGCCGATCTTGGGGCGACGTTCAATTTTTTCATGGCGCCCGAGCAATTGCCGTATCTGGGCATCATGGCCGAGCGCCACCCCGGCGTCAACGTTGTCATTGACCATTTTGCCATGATCGACATCTTGCGGCCGGACGCAGAGGGGATCGACGCTATTGTCGCTCTGGCCCGATGGCCCAACGTCTACGTACGCACGTCGTTGCACAATCCTTCCAAGCAGTCGGCACCCTTCCGCGACATGTGGCCCTACCTGCGGCGCGTCTACGATGCCTTCGGTCCCCAGCGCCTGCTGTGGGCCAACAACTACGAGTATCTCATCATGGCTGAGATGATCGACTTCTTCACCGCCGAAGATCGTCGCTGGATTCTGGGTGGAACAGCGGCCAGGCTCTATTTCGGTACGCGCCCATGAAGGCACGGCCACAAAACAACTCAGCATTGGTCTACTCCACCGACGGCGGTACGCCGAAGGCACACAAAACGCCAGACAGGCGTGGCCAGAAGCGTGGTGAACCGGCACCAGCTGCCGCGCCCAAGGATGGTTTCGTACGTGTCGGGCGGGAGACGAAAGGGCGCAAGGGCAAAGGGGTCACGACCGTTACCGGCGCCCCGCTGGCAGCGGCTGAACTGGCGGCACTGGCCAAGGAACTGAAAGGGCTGTGCGGCGCCGGTGGTACCCTGCGCGGTGACGTCATCGAGATTCAGGGGGATCACCGGGACCGCATCGTCGCGTCCCTGCAGCAGAAAGGGTGGTCGGTGAAACGGGTCGGTGGCTGAGTCGGCCCCGGCGGAGTTGATCGCCGCCGGGACCCTTCTGTCACGCGGTGCGCAGGTGGTCAGTCAGCACTCGCGCCTGCCGGGCTTCCACCTGCGGGACCCTCGCCACCACGACGTTGGCCGCCACGCCGGTCGGCCCGCTCTTTGGTCTCTTTTTCCAGGATCGCGGCGTAGAGCTTGCGCTGCTCTTGGCTCAGTGCAGCATTGATCTTCTCGTCGATCTCCTTCTGCAGGGCCTCCATCTCTTTGCGCATGTCGGCCATGGCCTGGCGATCCCCCATACTGGCACGCATTTCCGCCATCATATCCCTGCGCCTGTCCTCCCGCACGGTGAGCAATGCGTCCACCAGTTTTGCCTGCGCCTCGTCCAGTTTCAGTTCGGCAAAAAGCTTGGTGCGCGCCTCCTGTCTACGCTTGGCCATCTCTTCGGCAGAGGGGCGCTGCCGCTGGCCGCCACCCTCCCCCCATTGCGCCTGGGCGGGGACGGCCAGGACCAGGGCAAAGGTCACGGCGAGACCGGAAAGCAGCACATGCCAACACTTCATGTATTAGTCTCCTGTAAGGCGGCTTGGCCGCCGGGTTTCCACTTCGACGCGCACAGCAAGGAGACCGTTTACTGCCCGGCCCGCACCGTCGCCAGATGTTTGCGACCCAGTTCCTTCACCCGCCCGTCCTCCCACTTTTCCAACGGACGATAGCTGGGGTGACCGGCCTTGTCGTCACAAGGATTGTGCCGGGTGTTGTAGCAGCAGATCAGTGCCCAGCGAGGATCCGGGCTTTCGTTCGGTGCCGAGGCATGCAGCAGGTTGGCATGAAAGAACAGCGCCGTGCCCGGTGCCATCTCGCAGTAGACGTGTTCGAGATGTTTTTTCGCCAGCTCCACACGCTGGGGATCGGCGCCGGTCTGCGTGCCGGATTTGCCATGTTCGATGCGCCCCAGTTTGTGTGATCCCCGCAGAACCTGCAGGCAGCCGTTGTCCCGATAGGCCCGGTCCACGGCGATCATGCAACTGGCCATGTCAGGATAGAGGCAGCCGTTGCTGTACCAGTACCCGTAGTCCTGGTGCCATTCCCAGGCACCGCCAACTCGCGGTTCCTTGACCATCATCTTGTAGTGGTAGAGGTAGACTTCGTCCATCATGATCTGTTCCATGGCGTCTACCATACGGCGACCGTGACACACGGCGTTGTAGACATCATCGCCGTCGGTATCGGATGTCAGCCACAACTTGCTCACACGCCCCGCTGCGTCGACCGGGCCACGAACATTCTCTGTTTTGTCCATGTCCGACTTTGCCACCTGCAGCAGCAATTCCATCTCCTGGGCATCATAGAAGTCGGGGACGAACAGGTAGCCGTCATCCTGAAACGCCTGCACTTGCTCGGCAGAAAGAGCTACGGGGGCCATCAATTGTCTCCTGGTTTCGGGGGTCAGCAAGGGCAGAATGTCGACATTCCACGACAAGACAGCATCTTTGCAGATTACTGCGTCTGCAGTTGCACCTGCACCCACTGCTCCATGTCAGCCAGCCATTGTGCACCGGGACCCCGTCTCCGTCCCCGGTTCCTGCGTTCGCCCCTGCCGCCGTCGCCGCCGAAGCCACCGTCGAGGCCGCCTCCAGGCCCTCCCCCGCCGCCGAAACTGTCGGTCCCCCCGGGTTCTCCCAGATTCAGGCGCGCAGCCATGGCCGGCAGTCGCAGGGCCAAGCCGATTCTGTCCTTCGCAGCGTAGGCCGGATGACCGACATACTGCAGCGGCACCCGTGCTTCGTACACAAGGCGGCCCTGGTCGAAGCCGAGACGGGCCTGTACCGGATCATCGGCACTGGGCGAGATCTGCAGGCCTTTATCCTCGGGCGCATCCAAAATTTGGATCTGCCGGGACCTTGCCAGGTCGGTGAGCAGTTCCGCCAACCGTTCGGGTGTGGGCCCGCCAGGGCCCATGATGTCATCTCGATAGCCGCCGGCATTGCGACCATCAACGGCGCCCCGGAGGCGTCCGCCATCGCCACCGCTGCCCACCATGGCGCGCAGATCCTCGTGATCGGCACCGGGGATCCGGACGCCGAAGTAATCTTTGACACCCCCCCTCGGGTCGAGCCACAACTCAATGCCCCGACGCACCAACTGCATCTGCACCTCACGATCACTGGTGGCGATACATACGTACAGATTTTTGGCATCGTTGGCGACGGCGATCGTGACGTTCAGTTTTTCGAGTACGTAGCGTCGGTCCCCCCAATCCACGTCCCTGCCGTCGATCAGGATGGCGCTGGCGGGCCGGTGACTGTTGATCCTTGGGGCCTGGCTGCAACCGGCTGCCAGCACCAGTAGCGGGCCCAGAGCAACGGCAAGACGCCGGCAGTGCCTGAAGATCCACACGTGTGTGCTCCTGGAAAGAGACGCCGGAATCCGGCGCCATGCACTTCTTCTGCGGCGATGGACGCCTTTACGGGAACGGCTGGCACAGCCAGGCATCCTAGAGGAGACTGAACACTCGTCAACTGGTGGTCGTCCCTGCGGCCGCCGGACTCGCCGCCGTGGTGCACACCCTCCGCACTGCGGCGGCGGTGCTTTTTTTGCCGCCTGGTTCGCCGCCTGGCAGGCAGGCCAATCGCGCCCGATCTTGTCAGGGATGAGTTATGGTCCCCTCGCTCCAATCTACGCGTCCCTGGCCCGTCTTTACAGTGGCGGCGCCATTCCCGCCTGCCAACGCTGGGCCGTCGAGCAGATTTCCGCCGGCAGTCGCGTCTTGTTTGTCGGCCCTGGTCCGGGGACGGATGTGCTCGACGCTGCCCGCCGCGGCCTGCAGGTGACGGCAATAGACTGCGACGCAAGGATGTTGCAGACCCTGGCCAACCGTCTGCGGCACGCCGGCCTGTTGTCCCGAGTCCAGCTCGTCCACGCGGATCTGCTGCAGGCGCCAACCGCCGCCTACGATGTCGTCATCGCCCAGTTCTTTCTCAACGTCTTTCCCGCCAACCATCTGCGGCAGGTGCTCACGGCTCTTGGGGGACAGTTGGGCCCTTGCGGTCGCCTGATCGTTGGCGACTTCGCCGCTCTGGGTGAGGGCCAACACCCATGGCAACGCCTCTACCACGACCTCCCCATGCACCTGCTGGCCCGCTTTGGTGCCAACGCGATCCACCCCGTACACGATCTGCCGCGGCACCTGCAGGAGTCCGGGTTCAGCCTGCGAGACGGTCGGCGCTTCCGCCTTTTTGGCGCGGGGCCGGCATGGGTCGAAGCTCTTGTCGCCGAGGCGGCTGGTCCGTGACAGGCCGGGCCCACCGCACGCTGGAGTGGCTGCTCGTCGACACCCACCTGTGGGTAGCGGCGGCCGCTGCCAGTCTGACTCTGTTTGCCGCCGTCGCCCTGGGTGCGACCGGGGAACTGCCGTCGATCGGGGTGGTTTTCAGCGCGACGCTGCTGATCTACGCAGTGGATGATGCCTTCGATGGGCGTATGTGTGCGCAGCCGGCACGCTGGCTGCTGGTGGCACTGGGCGCAGGATCGCTGTCTGTGCAACTGCTGTTGGCACCGGCTGCCGTGATCCTGGCCGTCACCATCGGGGCGCTGCCGGCGTTGTTCTACGGCGCCCCCATCCGGGGCCGAAGGTTGCGCCAGCTCCCCGGGGTGAAGCCGTTCTTTGTCGCCGCTTCCGTCGCTGGTGCTGCTGTGGCAGTGCCAGCCCTGTGGAGCTGGTCGGCGACACAGCAGCAGCCTGCTCTGCCCCGCGTGCTGGCGACGACGGCGGTTCTCTTTCTGCTTGTCCTGAGTAACGTCTGCCTCTTCGATCTGCGGGATCGGGTGGCAGACGCGCGGGCCGGGCTGCGCACCATTCCCGTCCGGCTCGGGGTGGCGGGTACACGCCGCTTCTG
>CALFPI010000525.1 GCA_937919035.1 uncultured Gemmatimonadaceae bacterium | reverse complement strand
TTTATCCCCCTCGACACCATCAACTCCGGCATCCCCTGTGCGATTCTTGAGTACGAGTTCACGAATCGAAGCAAGCGACGCGTGCAGTATGAGTTCTCCTATCACCTGTCCCATCTGGCGGGTGGCGCCGGCAACGGCATGGGAAGAAGCAGCCGCAATGAGGTCATCCCCGGCGGCGTGCACCTCTTCAACACCGAACCGGAAGGCTCCGAACATTCAGCCAGCGCATCGCTGACGGTTGTCGGACATCGTCCCGTCGTCAAAGCCATGTGGTTTCGCGGCGGCTGGTTCGACTCGATCTCGGCGCTGTGGCGAGAGGTATCCACGGGCGCATTCAAAGCGAACAAGGGCGAAGACGCCGCCCGCAACGGCGGGCGCAACGGCGGCTCCATCCTGCTGAAGGGATCCCTCGGTCCAGGTGAGAGCGCCGTCTATCCGATCATCATCACCTGGCACTTTCCCAACTGTCACTATGAAGCCCGCCGAGTGAACGTGAAAACAGCGGCTCAGGGGTGCTGCGATGAGCCGACGTGGCGTCCCTTCTACGCCTCGCAATGGGACAACGCCGCAGAGGTTGCCGCCTACGTCCACGGCAACTACGCGTCGCTGCGATCCCGCACCCAGGGCTTCCACGATGCCCTCTTCAAGTCCAGCCTCCCCTCCTACGTCATCGACGCAGTGTCCGCCAATCTGGCCATCCTCAAATCGCCGACCCTGCTGCTGCAGGAAAACGGCAACGCCTGGGCCTGGGAGGGATGCTTCGTCAACAACGGCTGTTGTGCGGGAACGTGTACACACGTCTGGAACTATGCCCAGGCCCTGCCCCACCTGTATCCACAATTGGAACGGACCTTCCGAGAAACCGAACTCGAACGATCCATGGACCGCCGCGGCCACATGACCTTCCGCTCATCCCTCCCGGATGGCGAAACCGAGCACAAGTTCCACGCCGCATCAGACGGCCAACTCGGCGGCATCATGAAAGTGTATCGGGAGTGGCAGATCAGCGGCGACGAGGCGTGGCTGAAACGCATGTACCCCCTGGCAAAGCGCAGCATGGACTACTGCATCCGCACCTGGGACCCGAAGGACCGGGGCATCCTGGAGGAACCCCATCACAACACGTATGACATCGAGTTCTGGGGACCCGACGGGATGTGTACGAGCTTCTATCTGGGCGCCCTGGCGGCGATGGCCGAACTCTCGCGTGACATCGGCAAAACACAGAACGCGACTCGCTACGATGAACTCGGGAAAAAGGGCGCCGCCTATCTGGATCGCCACCTGTGGAACGGCTCCTACTACGAGCAACGTGTCACCTATCGCGGCCTCAAGGACAAGTCCTTCGCCCGACTCGTGGACAAGGTGAACGCCAGCAGTGGAGAGGTCGACAAGCTGTTGAAGCGGGAGGGGCCGAAGTACCAGTACGGATCCGGCTGCATATCGGACGGTGTCATCGGCAGCTGGATAGCGGCGATCTACGGCATTGATTCGCCCCTGAGCCGGACCCGTGTACGCCGCAATCTGCAGGCCATCTTTGAGCACAACTTCAAACCGGACCTGAGCGATCATGCCTGTACCCAGCGGCCCGGGTATGCCTGGGGCAATGAGGCAGGTCTGCTGCTATGCTCCTGGCCCAGAGGCGGGAAGCCGACCCTTCCCTTCGTCTATTCAGATGAAGTGTGGACGGGCATCGAGTATCAGGTCGCATCCCATCTGATCGAAGAGGGCCTCGTTGATGAAGGTCTGACGATCGTCAAGGGAGCCCGTGATCGTTACGACGGACACGTGCGCAATCCCTGGAACGAATATGAGTGCGGCAACTACTACGCCAGAGCCCTCGCCAGTTACGCACTGTTGGGTTCGCTGTCCGGCTTTCGCTACTCCCGCGCGAAGAAGACGCTCTGGTTTGGCCCGAAGCTGGAGGCGAAACGCTTCACGACCTTCTTCTCAGCGGCAACCGGTTTCGGCACCATCACGCTGACGGCTTCGGCCCTGACGATCGACGTTGTTGAGGGCACGCTGGATGTCGATACGATTCATCTGACAAGGCAGGGCAAGCGGCTCAGGATCAGCAGGCAGGTGCGGGCCATTGCCGGGAAGAAGGCCATTGTCAGAATCCAGTAGCAGCCGCATGGCACCCGCATTCCGTCTCGAGGCGCTGACGGATTTCGTCGACGATGCTCTTGGGCTGACCTTCACCGAAAAGCACATCGACTCGATGATGGCAACCCTCGCCGGCATGGGGGTGACACGTGTGAGCTGGGCGTACTACGCCGACGGACGGGGTGGGTTCGTCACGCCATCGGGGCTGAACCAGAGTTGGACCCATCTGGCAGAAACGTATGCCGGTCTGGGCAATCCGCTGCAGGTCGCCGTCGCCGCGGCGCACCGGCACGGCATGGAGCTCTACGCCTACTACAAGCCGTACGAAACGGGACCGGCTTCCTGTCTGCCCGAAGGCGCACCAGAGGCGGTATCCCATGGCTTGCTGCCGCATCTCGGCGGCCTGTTGAACTGGCTCGATCCCTTCGTCGTCGCCCATCCGGAACTGCGCATTCGTCACAAGACCGATGCCAGCATCGGGGATCTGTCGGACGTGCCGATCGCATCGCTGCACCTGACCAAGAAAGACGCGTCGCCCACGCGCATCACCGCCGAACATCTGCAGCTCTGGGGAAGTGACAACAACTACCAGTACCAGCCGCTCAACGTGCAATTCGGCTTGCTTGATGAGGTGGTCGAAGCACCAGCAGACGTGCGCGACATCAGCGGCGTGCTGCTGACCCGTCAAGGTGAGCCCGTGCGCCGACTGAGTCTGACGGGATTGAATCTGACCGACCGTTACGTGCTGGTCACGA
>CALFPI010000524.1 GCA_937919035.1 uncultured Gemmatimonadaceae bacterium | reverse complement strand
GCAGACCGTCATGCGCGAGAGCCAGCGTCTGAGCCGTATGGTTGGCAACATACTCGACTTCTCACGCATGGAGAGCGGCCGCAAGACGTGGGACTTCGTTGACACCGATGTTGCCGGGATCGTCCATGCCACGTTGAGAGAGTTCGAACCCATGCTCGAGGATCAGGGCTTCACGGTTGAAATCGCCATCGACGACGACCTGCCGATGATCAAGGCGGATCCCGAGGCGTTGGTGACGGCCGTTGCCAATCTGCTGACCAATGCCATCCGCTACTCCCCCGATCGCAAGCAACTCAAGGTGTGTCTGTACGCCACGGGTCCACAGATCGCGCTGGACATCGCCGACCGCGGTGTGGGAATCCCGGAAGGGGAGTCCACGATCATCTTTGAGAAATACCGACGCGCCAGCAATGCCGCCGACGTTGCCACCGGCACCGGCCTGGGCCTGGCGCTGGTGGCAGGGATCGCGAAATCCCACGGGGGTGCTGTTGGGGCCCTGCCACGAGACGGCGGCGGCAGCCTGTTTCGTCTTACCCTTCCCACGCGCTCCTGAAGACAGAGGCACGAGCATGGTTATGATCCTGGTGGTGGAGGATGACGAAGCGATCTCGAAGGTTGTTGTCGACAACCTGGAGTTTGAGGGATACACCGTCCGGGCTGCCTACGACGGTGCCACCGGTCTGAAACTGGCCGTGACAGAGCCCGTTGACCTGATCCTGCTCGACATCATGATGCCGCAGATGAATGGCTATGATGTCTGTCGCCGTCTGCGCGAGGCGGGCCGGCAGACCCCCGTCATCATGCTGACCGCCAAAGGGGAGGAAGTCGACAAAGTCCTGGGCCTGGAGCTTGGCGCCGATGACTATGTCACCAAGCCCGTGGGCGTGCGCGAGTTGCTCGCAAGGGTGCGGGCCGTGCTGCGCCGCACCGGGCAGCAGGCCGAGCGCATGCCGGCAGACACCGGTACCGGTGTGTTGCGCGTCGGGGTGGCCATCATCGACTTCAGCAGCTACGAGGCGACCCGAGCAGGACAGTCCGTACACCTGTCACCCAAAGCCTACGGCGTGCTCAAGCTGCTGTGGGAGCGCCATGGCCAGGCGGTGACGCGAACCGACATCCTGCAGCAGGTCTGGGGCTACGATGTCTATCCCACGACACGCACCGTCGACAATCACATCGCTGAATTGCGCGCGGCGCTGGAGGCGGAGCCCGCCAAACCGTGCTGCGTGCTCACCGTGCATGGCGTCGGCTACAAGCTTGTCGATGCCATGCACGACGCCAGAGCGTGAAGCATGAGGCGGTGCGAGGAGAAGGGAAGAAGAGTGCATCTTCATGACATATCGGTGACAACCGTCGTGGCAGCGGCGGTAGATTTCATGCCATGAGATATCGCTTCTGCCAACGTCCACTGTCGTTTTTGATGCTGCTGGGCGCCATCGTCACAACGGCCTCGGCGCAGGATCTGGCTGACCTGTTGTCCCGGACCCTGCCGGAGGAGGCGCCGGCGTTGACGGCCGAGCAGCTGCTGGAAACAGCCCTGCAGCAGGACAAGACGCGTGGCCGCATCGACTCGGCCGTTGCCGGTTACCGGCAGGTTGTCACCCTGTACCGGCGCGGACAGGTCCGTCCGGAAACCGCCCGGCGGGCGCAGGCAAGGCTGGACTGGTTGCGGGAATCGGGTCTATTGCCGGACGCCGATGTTGCCATGGCCGATCACCTGCCGGGACGGGAGCCTCTGCCCGGGACCGCGGGACAGCTGCTGAGCGCCACCCGGGTCCTGCAACTGGGCCGTGCCGCACCGGTGGACTCGAACATCCCAGGTGTGTCACTTGCAGCCAGGGGACGCTGGCTGGAAAGAATGGCGCTCGTACGCCAGTCGCGTGGGGATCGGACACAGAGCAATGCCCCGGAGGCGCTGGTTGCGATCGGCGCCGCCGCGGATGCCGTGAGACGGCTCTTCGGTCTCGAGGGCTTGCTGCATTTCGTCGAGCAGGAACGGCGCCGGAACCGGCCACGACCCCTCTCGGCGCACGAGCAGTATCTGGTTGCTCTGCAGAACGAAAAGGAAAACAGGGACTTCGGCAGCGCCCTCGAGGGCTACCGAAACGTGGTTCAGCTGAGCCGTACCGGCGGGGTCGCGACCCGCCTCATCGAGCGAGCCCGGCAGGGTGTTGGGCGCTGCGCAGGATGGCAGCAGACGACACCCACCGGCTCGTAACCGCGGCACTCAGGCCGCAGCACGGGGATACGAAAATGAGAATCGCAGGAGTTGTCCTACTTGTCGCCGGCCAGTTGGTGGGCATTGGCAGCAATCTTCATCTCTTCTTTGACGCACCCTCTGCGATCGTGATTGTCACTTTCACGCTGGGTGCACTGTGGATGGCGGGCGTGCCCATAGGAACCATGTTCAGCGCCGTGTTCTCATCCACCAGCACACCCGAGCAGCTGACCACCGCCGCTCGAGGTTGGGCGCTGGCGCGGAGCTCGGCGGTGGTCTCCGGCTTCATCGGCGTGTTGATCGGTGCCGTCATCATGCTCGTCAACCTGGATGACATGACCGCACTGGGCCCCGGCATCGCCATCTGTATCATGACCGCCTTCTACGGCCTTCTCCTCGGCTACGGTTTCTGTCTGCCGTGCCAGTATCACGTCGAATCGCGGGCCTCGAAATAGGAAAGGCCGGCTCCAGTCTGCCTGGAGCCGGCCTTCGTTCTTACGAACCCGGGCGTGAGTGACCGGGCTAGAGGATCCCGTACTCGTCAAAGACTTCGCGCGGCGAGCGGCCCGTTGCCAGCACATCACGCACCGTGTTCTCGCCTTCGAGTTTCTCCATACACTTCGTGCGGACCTCGTCCAGAATCGCAGCCGGGATGACGACGACCCCCTCATAGTCGGCGAGCATGAAGTCGCCTGGCTCAATGCGGACGCCGGCGCAGGTGACGGGGACCTGTACGTCGCGCGGCACGATTCGGCCCGCAGAGTCGAGGGGCGAGTAGCCGCGGCTGAAACACTGGAAGCCCATGTCGTCCATGAGGCGCACGTCACGCACCAGACCGTCGGTGACGACGGCGTTGACGCCGCGGGCGACGGCGGCCGTCGCCAGCAGTTCGCCCCACAGACCTGAACGGACCTCGCCATTGGTGGCGCAAACAACAACATCCCCCCGCTGCATCAGATCGTAGGCGGCAAAAATCTTGCCGTACGGGTCCGGATGCGGTTCATCGAGCTGGTAGGCATCCAACGTTACGGCGGGACCGCCGAAGCTGGTGGTGGCTTTCGAGGGACGCACGGTGTGGTCAAGGGACTGCTCGCGGTAGCCCATGACATCCATGATGTCTGCTGCCAGGGCGGTGTAGATGGGTCTCCATTCGTTGTACATCAGCCAGTCCTTTCAGTTGAGTCCGCCGACGTGTTGTCGGAATCTGCTGGAATCCGTTCGGGTCGTGCAGGAAGAAAGAGGGCCACCGTGCCCGTCACCAGAGGCAGCAGCGCCAGGCAACGGAGGGTCTCGGTTACCCCGTACGTGTCGGCGAGCCAGCCCACCGGACCAAGGGACAGACTCGCGATTCCCCAACTGAACCCCAGAGGCAGGCTCGAAGCCAGGCCGGACCGCTGGGGGACGAGTTCCTGAGCCAGGGCAACAAGAATCGAGTTGGATGCCAGCAGCAGCCCGCCGCCGATGGCGAGGGGCACGTAGCCGAGGGGACCCTCAATCTGGAGAAAGGCGAGCAGCGCTGGCACGGACAGAAACAACGAACCGCAAACCAGGGGTCTGGCGTTGAACCGGTCGCCAAGGTAACCGAAAAGAAGTGCGCCGCTGACGCCGGCAATGTTGTACGCTGCAAGGGGTACGCCGCCCTCGACCAGGGACAGGCCCCGCTCTCTGGAGAGCAGCACCGTCAGGAAAAAGGCGAAACCAAGGGCGGTGACAGAGCGCAGGATGACGACAACCGTGATCAGCGCCAGAGGGCGACCGGCACCGTTGAATCCCGTCACTCGGTCCGGCCTCTCCAAGGTGGCAGCGTGGCGGTTGTCGAGTGCTACGAAGCGCAATACCAGCAGCAGAAACACCAGTCCCGGAATGCCTACAAGGGGCAGCCACTCCAGGCCGATGCTCTGCGCAAAGAAGGGCACCCAGAGGGGCGTGACGCCGAGCCCCATGGTGCCGCCGAAGACGAACAGGGCCAGACCGAAGGATCGGCGGGTCCCACTCAGCTCTCCGGCAAGGGAAAACGCTTGTGGGTGGAAGGCGGCGACACCGAAACCGCCCAGACAGAGGACGGTGACCAGGACCCAGTAGCTGGGGGCCAGGCCCAGCAGGGGCGTGAATACCGCGGCGAGTCCCACGCCACCGACGATGAGCCAGCGTCGGCGCATGTGATCGGCCCACATGCCCAGCAAGGGCTGGCTGAGATTACACGCCGATACGATCGTCCCGAGGATGCCGGCACTGGCCAGACTCAGGCCCTGTCGTTGGATGACGAGGGGCAGGATCGGGGCGAGCATGGTGGCGTAGGAATCAACGGAGAAGTGCGCCATCGTCAGCAGGAAGAGTTGCAGCTTCTTCATCGAATGGCCCCGACCACATCACGTTCAGCATCCAACCGGACGCACAGGCGCCAGATGCACAGGGTCCCAACAGAGGCGTGAATGACGCCGAGGACGAAGGGCAGATGGGGCCCGATTTCCACGAGGATGCCGCCAACGATGCTGCCCGTGACCATGGAGCCACTCCAGACCATGTGCCCCAGGCCGATGAGACGATTCTTTTCGTCCCCCTGGGAGACCTCGGCGATCAACGCTGGGATCAGGGTTGATACGGCCCATGCCGTGGCGGTCAGTGCCGTGCCGAAGATGAAAAGCCCGGTGACGGAGTCCGTATGCCCCGCCAGAAGTGCGGCGCTGACGACAATTCCCAGAGATGCAACAATGAGCGGTGCCGTGCGCCCGTAGCGATCACGAATGAGGCCGGTGAGAAGCTGGCAGGCGGCGGCGACGGCGAGAGAGACGGCACCGTAGTAGGCGGCTGTCGATGCCGATTGGCTGGCACGATAGACCAGCAGAGGCAACACGAGAGTGGCCATGCCCCAGAAGCTGGTAATGGTGAGGCGGATTCCGAGCAGCAGATGCACATTGCGCCGGGACAAGAGCGGACGATAGGAGCGCCACAGCTTCAGCCGCTCGCGCGGCTTATCGACGGACCGTTGCACACGTGTTGAGGGCAGCAGCAGCAGAGCAAGCAGGAAAACCCCTATCATGATCAATGCCATGGCTGTGCCCAGTTGGGGAAAACTCCAGCTGTCTTTGACGATTCCCGTGCACAGACTGCCGACGGAATTGCCTGCCGTGCCGCTGAGAAAGTAGAGCGCGCCCCCGAGCCCGAGACGGGCATTGCCGGCGGAGGCGATGAGGTAGCTCTGCCCCGCCGTGCTCCAGGGACCGGCAGCGGCGCCGATGACGAGGATCAGCATTGTCAGGGGCACTACGTGATGGGCATGGAATACGAGCCCCGTCAGTCCGGCACCGGCCAGTCCGAGAAGCAGGGTTGTCTTCAGGCCCAGTACATCTGCCAGACGGCCCCCGATGATGGCGAAGATGCCACCGAGGATGAGGGTCAGCGACCGCAGATAGGCAGTAAAGAGCGGCAGGCGCCCGAGATCGGCCTCGACGAAGACCGGCAACAGCGACTGGTACGGTGCTGTCGCGAAGCCATTGCAGAATCCAAGAAGGCACAAAACGACGAAGGTCCGACTCCACAACCCGGCGGGAGTCGGACCTCCTGCGCTGTTCCCCCCCGAAGGGGGGTTCGTCACTTCTTGCTGGCTGCCACGTTGTTCTTCAGCACGCCGATCTTCGAGATTTCGATTTCGACCCGATCTCCGGCCTTGAGAAAGGTGCCAGTTGTGGCGCCCACACCGGAGATGGTACCGGTACTGATGATGTCCCCCGCCTCCAGCGTGATGATCGCCGAGATGTAGGAGATGATATCAGCCACGTAGTAGAGCATCTGACCGGTGTTGTTGTGCTGCTTGCGCGAGCCGTTGACAAAGGTGCTGATGTCGAGATCCTGAGGGTTCTTGATCTCATCTGCAGTGACCATCCACGGTCCAATGGGGGCGGATGTGTCGAGCCACTTACCGTTGAGCCAGTCGAACCACTCGTCCTTGGGCCGGCTCTTGGTGCGTGTCTTGATCTGCAGCTGACGTTCGGATACATCGTTCATGATCGTGTAGCCGGCGACGTGCTTGAGAGCATCCTTCGAGGCGATGCCCTTGCCCTTGCGACCGATGACAACGGCCAGTTCACCCTCCCAATCGATGGCGCGTGCCACGGGAGGAATAAGGATGTGATCCTCCTGGCCGATGACGGTCGTCGTCGGGGGTTTCATGAACACGCGAGGCGTTTCGCGGTCCTGGGCCGATATGCGACCGCCGCCCTCCTCGATGTGATCCTGATAATTGCCAGCCAGACAGAACAGCTTGGCCGGATTCGGCACCGGCGCCTTCAGTCTGACCTTGGTCAGCAGGTGAGTGACCTTGCCGTCAGCCTTCGGCTCGTCACCGAGGCCGTCATCGACAGCGCTGACCAGCTTGCGGGCCGCCGCCATGGCCTTGTTGCCGGCATTCAGGAAACTCAACATGTCGCCGTAGAAAACATTGGCGGCGCGCTTCTCGCGCTTGGCCGCCAACTTCTCTGCAGCCGCCAGGTCGGCGACGATCTTGTTTTTGCCAACCATGGCGCCAAGCAACTGTTCGCCTTTGCAGACGAAGGTGGTCAATTTCATGTGTGCTTTGTCCTCTCTACCTCTCTACCGGGTACCTGATTCAGTGCGTCAATTGTGACGCCCTCGTATATTTTGCCACCATGGGACAGAAACCCTTTATACACGACACAGCCAGGGTCGACGAACCCTCCCATCTGGGAGAGGACACGAACATCTGGCATTTCAGCCACATCATGGCTGGCGCCCGGATCGGCGCCGGATGCAATATCGGCCAGAATGTCTATATCGATGCAGGCGTCGTCATCGGCGATGGTTGCAAGATCCAGAACAACGTGTCGGTGTACAAGGGAGTCACTCTGGAGGACGGCGTGTTCTGCGGCCCTTCCATGGTGTTCACAAATGTAATCAATCCGCGCGCCTTCATCGAGCGCAAGCACGAGTTCCGTCCGACGCTGGTGCGACGTGGCGCCACACTCGGGGCCAACTGCACCATCGTCTGCGGCGTTACCATCGGTCAATATGCACTCATCGGCGCCGGGTCGGTGGTGACCCGAGATGTCCCCGCCCACGGCCTGATCTACGGTGTCCCCGGCAGGCAGGCTGGCTGGATGAGCGAGGAGGGCTTCATTCTGGAGGCCGACGGGGACGGATTTGTCTGTCCCGAATCCGGCAAACGCTACAACCTGACGGACGGCATGCTCTCGCCCGCCTAGCCCGGGATCAAGCCGTGGGATCCTGTCAGTTTACGCGGTAGCGGGCGACGACGGCCTCGTCGAGGGTGACGCCCAGGCCCGGGGTGTCATCGAGGTGCAACTGGCCATCGCGGAATTCCATGGTGTGGTGGGCCAGTTCGCGAGCCAGCGGTGACGGGGCGCGGGTGAATTCGGTGAGCGGTTCTGGCGCGGCTGCCGTCCACTGGGCCGATGCCGCCAGCAGAATGCCGGTGCCAAAGGCATGGGGCACCGGTCGACAACCAAGGTGCAGAGCGGTGGCAGCCAAGCGCTGGGCATAGGTGATACCACCGACACGACCGAGGTCCGGTTGCACAAAGTGCAGCCCTGTCGCCAGCAGTTCGTCGTACTCCCCCAGCAAGGTGACGGCTTCGCCGCCGGCAATCGGCACGGGGGAGGAAGCGGACAGCTCCGCGTAGCCTGCGTTGTCGTACGGATGCAACGGTTCTTCGAGCCAGAACGGCTTGTACGCGGCGAAGCGCTCCGCCCGCTGCATGGCTTCGGTCACCGTCCAAGCGCGACCGGCATCCACCATCAGTCCCACATTCTCTCCCAAGGCCTGGCGCGCCGCCGCCACAAGTTCCACATCAAGGTTCAGGTCGGGCCCCATGGGCGCCCAGCCGTACTTCACAAAGCGGTAGCCTGCATCGACAAAGGCTCGTGCGGAAGGGGCCACCAGTTCGGGACGTTCGGGCCAGAGCACGCTGGCGTAGGCCGGTACCGAGTCCACCGCGTCCGCCGACAACAGGCGACGCACGGGGACACCTGCCGCCTGGCCGCGAAGATCCCACAGTGCCATATCGAGGCCGCTGTATACATGCCGCGCGATCCCCCCGGGTCCATACCAGGCGGTGCCCTGCTCGACAGCGAGGGCGATGTCATCAATGGCGTCCACATCCATGCCGGTGACGATCGCAGCCAGGCCATGACGGAAAGGTGCCGACCGTGGCGCTTCGATCACGGCACGGCCTACGTAGCTGCACGATACCACTTCACCAAGACCGATCCGGCCGTCATCGGCATGGACGCGGATGATGAGCACATCCTGTGTGCCATCGGCGACTTCAAGCACTTCGGGCAGCCGCAGGTGCAGGGCTTCGACGCGATCAATCTTCACGATCTGTAGTCCAGGCTGTAGTCCAGGGGGTCGGGAGTGTTGTTGACGGCGAAGGCGGTGAGGCGCTCGCTGCAGGCGTCGCAGACGCCACATGCTGGCCGCGTGCCCGCGTAACAGGTGTGCGTCAGTTCGTAGGGTACACCCAGCTGCAGGCCCAGGGCGACGACGTCGGCCTTGGTTCTGTGCACCAGCGGCGTGTGGATGTGAAAAGGTGTGTCATGCGTGGCCCCCAGGCGCAGTGCCGACTCGAGGCCATCGTAGAAGTCCCGACGACAATCGCGATAGGCCTCGTAGTCGTCGAGCACGGGCGACAGAAATATGTCGTGCGCCCCGAGGGTTTCGCCGCAGGCGGCGGCGAGGGTGACAAAGAGCATGTTGCGAAAGGGCACAACCGTGGCAATCTGCGCGCCCTCTGCAGCTGCTGGAAGGTTGAGGTCCGGGTCGGTGAGGGGACTGCCGCCGATGGGACGCAGATCCAGGGGTAGTACGCGATGGGAAGCGGCGCCGCAGCGTTTCGACAGCTGCGCCGCGAAGTCCAGCTCCACACGATGACGCTGGCCGTAGTCGATGCTGAGCGTATGCAGAGCGGTATTTGGTGCGGTGTGGCGCAGGTGATACAGCAGGGTTGTGGAATCCATGCCGCCGCTGAGGAGCAGGATTGCTTGATCAGGCATGATGGCTGCGATTCTAGGGGCGCCGGGTGGGGGTGTCAATGTTTTTGGTTGTTCTGTTGGGTTGTTCTGTTGGGTTGTTCTGTTGGGTTGTTCTGGGGTGTGGCGGCGACCGGGCGGCGGCGGCGCGTACGCCGGTCTTAGCGAGGGTCTGGGTACGGCTGGTGGGTTGGTACGGTTGGTTGGCGAGCCCTTCGGTCTCTGGGAGACCTGGGTTGGCGATGGTTCCGGGCCGGCGTAATGCGCCTTGCCTCCCGGCCGCCGCCGCCGCCATGGCCCTGCCACTCACCACCTGGCTTGGGAGGATGGGGGCGTGCGCGCTTCGGCTTTGCCGAATCTTGCTCAGGTTGGGAGGAGCTTGAGAATGCGGGAGGGCGCGCTTCGGGTTGGCCGAATCTGAGGGTGCTCAGTTGATGTCGACAATGGTAACGGCGGCTTCAGCGCGGATGCGGGATGGTTCGAGGATGTCGGCGGCCAGGATGTGCCGTCCTCCTGGAGCCTCGACTTGCAGCAGGAACTTTGCGCGCTTTGAGGCACCCGGCGAGATTGTGAGGGTGCGCTTTGCGGGGGTCCACTGGAAGCCGACGCGTGGCACAGGGACGATGGTGATTCTTATCGATTCGCTGCGATGGTTCGTGTAGATGAACGCTGGTTTCAGCTCGTCCCCGGCGCTGGCGGTCTGTACGAAGGGTTCCCAGCGGCAGGCCCTGGGGTCGTAATCGGCGAGCCAGTCCACGCCCGCCGGGCACAGGGCCTGCACGGCGGCTTCCGCCTTGCCACACCAGGTGAGGATGCGACGGTAGTGATCGGCATCGAATGCGTAGATGCAGCGATGGCCATTACAGATGAGATCCGGCGCCATGTCCAGCACGATCCGGGCGGAACGGGCGAAGCCTGAGAAGCGACTGCCGTTGTAGGCGCAGAAGCCGCCGGTGCCGTTCCAGCGGGTGGGGGGCTGGAAGTTGTCTCCGGAGAACAGCACGTGGCGACCGTCGACATCGGTGTCGAAGGCGCAGTGCCACCAGGTCTGTCCGGGGAACGGCCGGATGTCGAACCGGTAGTTGCGCCAGCGGAAGCTGCCGTCCTCGGGCAGGAGTCGATCCGCGGCAATGGCCTCGGCAGGCAGCCAGGGAAGGTCGTAGCGGTTGCGGTCCACAATGGGTTCGGCAACCCATGGGTGCAGCCAGACTCGGGCACCCCAGCGCTGGCGCACGACATTGAGGGCATCGGTGTGATCGATGTGATAGTGTGACGCGGTGGCAACGTCAGGTTGCAGGCCGGTTTCCTCGAGCAGAGCCTCCAGTGCGGGCATGTCGCCCCGGGTCGGATCGATGACGAGGGCGGTGCCATCGCTGGCGGCAAGGACGAAGCCATTGCCACCGACGCTGTAGAGGTGTGGACTGAGGCGGCGGGCGCCGCAGTCCAGCAACTCGGAATCGGCCCATCGTGAGCGGGCGCCGGGGGCAATGGCTGTCTTGGCGCGCACAAGGTCGAGGAGCCGACGCTGTGCCGTCCGCAGCACGGTGCGGCCACCACCGATGGGCTCACCATGGGCGGGCAGCAGCCTGTCGATGCGATTGCCCGCAAGGCGCTCCAGTCCGTACCACGCCGCCAGAATACCCTCCGGCGTCCAGTGGTCCCACTCCAGTTGGTACAGCTGTGGGATGTGGCCCTCCTGGCAGACGGCATCACCGCAGAATACCAGTTGCCGCCCGTGCCACTCGACGATGTAGCTCAAGGCACCGCGTGTGTGCCCGGGTGTGGCAATGGCACACAGACGAATGCCGCCCATGCACAACTCACCATCGCCGCCGATGGTCGCATCGGGCTCCCGGGGCAGGGCGGGAGCGTGGTAGCTGGAGGGACAGCCGCGCAACTGATACTGTCGCCAGAACTCGGCAAGAGGATCGGTGCGCAACAGCGGGCCATCACCGGCGGGTGCCACGAGTTGAAACGAAGCAAACTCGGACGGCAGGTTGTTGCGATACAGGCAACAGCACTGATCGCGATCGGTGTGTGTCAGCACAAGGGCATCGATGTGACAGACACCAAGTTTGCCAAGGT
>CALFPI010000523.1 GCA_937919035.1 uncultured Gemmatimonadaceae bacterium | reverse complement strand
CTGCTTCGATGATTTCGCCTTCCGAGGAGGCTGCGATCGAAACGATTTCGCAGTCACACGATCAGCCAGTTCGATGGCCCGGCTGTCGGAGCCCTCTGCGTTGAACCCGGCTGCAGGCGGGTTGCCCGCATCAGACACGATGCCTGGTGGAATGGTCGGCGCCGACGACACCATCGGCGCCGGGTCGTGCTGAGGTTGCGGCCCGGCAGCCATTCGCGAACCGCAGGCCGCGAGGGAGAGGGCGGCGCCGAACAGGATGGACGAAAAGGCGAGGTTCATGGGGTTGTGTCCTTCAGGTGGTGGTCGGCCGGAGGCGCGACCAGAGGGACTCGAGTTGCTCGATCGGCTTGATGATGGTATCGATGGCGTTGGCCCAGAATTCGGGCGACTCCAACTCCACACCGATCGCATCACGTGCCACATTTTCTGCCGTGTCCGAGCCGGTGCGACGGAGAAATTCCTCGTAGCGCGGCAGGAAGGCAGGGCCCTCCTCGCGGAACCGCCCGAACAAACCGCGGCTGAGCAGGAAACCAAAAGTGTAGGGGAAGTTGTAGAAGGTAATGTCGGTGATGTAGAAGTGCAGTTTGGACGCCCAGAATAGCTGATCCTCACCCCCCGCTGCAAGCACGTCTCCGAACAATCGCCTCTGTGTTTGCGTCATCAGTTCCCGCAGGCGACTGACGCTGACTTCGCCCTCCAGTCGTTCCTCGTGCAGGGCACGCTCAAATTCGTAACGTGCCGGAATGTCCATCAGGTAGGCTGCACCGTGGGTGGTTTCCGTATCAAGAACACGCAGTTTGTCGATGTCACTCACGCTCGGGTCGGACAGGATCCCTTCGGTGAGGATCATCTCACCAAAAGTTGAGGCCGACTCGGCCAGGGTCATCGGATACTGGTGACAGTAGGGTCGGGTTTCACGCAGCACATGATGGTGAAAAGCATGCCCCGCTTCGTGCGCGAGTGTTCGCACATCGCCGGCGCCGCCCTGGAATGTCATGTAGATGCGGGGTTCCATCGTCAGCAGAGACCCGGTGCAGAATGCCCCCGGTCGTTTCGCCGAGCGCGGTTCCCACTCGATCCACTGCCGTGCGCTCAACTCCCCCATGAAGGCACCCAGCGCCGGGTACGACAAAGAGAAGGCGTCCTGCACCTGCGCCCTGGCTTCGTCCCAGGTAAGGCTGCGTTCCTTGCCAGGCATCGGCAGGGGTGCTTCGAGGTCGTACCAGGCCACACCTTTGGTGCCCAGCGCATCGGCCTTGAACCGGAAGACCCGCCGCGCCAGGGCGAGGCGATCGTGGATCGCCTCGAACATGGCATCGAGAGTTCGCCGCGAGATCCGGTTCTGCGTCAGTGCGACGTCAAGAAAATGATCAACGCCTCGATGTTGGTTCAGTGTCAGACGTGTTCCAGAGATCGCATTGAGAGCCGCTGCCGCCGTGTCCTGCACACCCTCCCAGGCCACATTGCCAGCCGTGAAGGCAGCCTGCCGGACGCGTCGATCCGCCCGTGTCATCAGCGATCTTCTCTGCGCCATGGGGAGCCGCTCTGTGCGCCCGTCGGGCCACACCATATCAAACTCCAGACGGCCCGACAGCGTCTCGTACAGGCGCCCCCAGGCGCGCAGTCCGTCGACACCGAGATCCGCTGACAAGCGCTCTTCTGCGGGGCTCATCATTTTCTGTGCATCTTCGCGCAGACGCTGGATGTAGAAGCGGCACCCGGCGAGGGCAGGGCTGGCAGCAAGACCATCGATCGCAATGTCGGTTGCCTGCCGCAAGCCGCCGCGCAACTCGACGTCGAGCTTTTCCGCCTCCGCCTGAGTCCGGGCGAAGGCGGCCTCTGCCTGCTTGTACTCTTCGTTGGCTGTATCTGCCGCTGTCAGGCAACCGAGATAACTTGCCATGTGGCTGAGCCGGCGCGTCAGGTCCTCCACGGCAAGCAGTATCGATTCCCAGGCGTCGCCGTTGTCGGTGTTCAGCCTCTCGAGTTCTGTAACCTGCCTGTGCAGCGCTGCGAGATCAGCCGTCAGTGCAGCGCTGAAGGCGCGCCTCTCGACCCCGGCGAAGGTTGGAAAATAACTCGTCAGGTCCCAATTCATCACTGGCTCCGTGGTGACGTGGCCGGTGCTCAGGTGAGGCGCACCAGCTTGACCTCTTTCCTGCTCAGCTGTACGCCATTGGCCTTGACGCCCTGCACCGGGTACTGGCCAATAGCAAAGTCCTCTTCCAGCACCCGCAGACGCGGCGCGGGTTTGTATTCCAGACGCAGAATCGCATCGTTGTCGAGGGTGAACCTGAGCAGGGCACCACCCTCTGGTACCAGCTCGTAGCCGCGATTGAGGATGAAGCCCTCGATCTTGCAGCGCTTGATCTTCGTCGCCCCCTTGGCATCGCGGAACACCACGTTAAAGATCTGCTCCTTGTCGGGAAGACCGCAGAACAACATGCCCTTGCCGACGAACAGCTTGTCCGGAGCATCCACCACCGAATACGAACCGTCCTTACGGATCACGAGGACACGATCGTAGAGCGAGACGTCCGCCATATGTGTGCCATCCACCTGGTACCCCAGGTATCCTGTGGCCTTGTCATAGCACAGCTTCTGATCGCGCTTGGCCGCCTCGCGCGCGTCGACTCTCTCGAAAGACGTAATCTCCGTGCGCCGCGGGAATTGCTCGCGGTACTTACCGAGGAGCGCCTCGAGGTAGGCGATCGTGAAGGCCACGATCTCCTTGAGGTCGTGGCGTATCTGCTTGAGCCGCACATTGAGTTCGCGCATTTCCTTTTTGGCGCGCTCGATGTCGTAGAGCGAGATCCGCCGGATGGGAATGCGCAGCAGCGTGTCGACGTCCTCGCGCGTAACCTCGCGCTTGATCTTGTCATGATGCGCCTGCAAGCCGTCAAGGACGGCCTGCACGACACCTTCCTGTGTACGCTCTTCCTCGATCCCCTTGTAGATACGGTGCTGGATGAAGATCTGCTCCAGCGTGCGCGCGTGAATCCGATCCTCGAGCTCGCCGGCCTCAACCTGCAACTGCGCTTTGAGGATATCCACCAGGCGGTCGACATTGTGCTGCAACACTTCGGTGACCGACATGATGCGCGGCATGTCGCCGTCGATGACGAGCAGAGCAACCGAGATCGACATCTCACAGTCAGTAAAGGCGTACAGCGTGTCGACGACCTCCTCGGCGTAGACGCCGCGAGGCAACTTGATCTCGATCTCGACATTCTCAGCGGTGAAGTCCTGGATGGCAGCGACCTTCACCTTGTTTTTCCGCGTGGCGTCTTCGATCGAACTGATCAACGCCTCCGTCGTTGTGCCGTAGGGAATCTCGCGCACAACGATGCGTTTCTCATCGGAGGTATCCAGGCGGGCCCGAACGAGGATCTTGCCATTGCCATCCTCGTAGTTGGAAACGTCGACCATGCCCCCCGTAGGAAAGTCCGGGAATACCTGGAAGGGCTCATCCCTCATGTAGTTGACCTGCGCCTCGATCAACTCAATCAGATTGTGCGGCATGATCTTCGTCGTCATACCCGGCGCGATCCCTTCGGCCCCCTGGGCCAGAAGCAGCGGGATCCGTACCGGCAGAACGACGGGTTCCTTGTTGCGACCGTCATACGATTCGACGAACTCCGTCACCTTCGGATCGAAGATCACTTCACGTGCCATGGGGCTCATGCGGCACTCGATGTAGCGCGCCGCAGATGCCATGTCGCCCGTGTAGATGTTGCCGAAGTTCCCCTGCTTATCGATGGCCACATCCTTGTTGGCCAGAACCACAAGAGCTTCAAAGATCGAAGCATCGCCGTGCGGATGGAACTTCATGCACTGGCCGACGACATTGGCCACTTTATGGAAACGCTCGTCATCCATCTCGTGCAACGTGTGCAGAATGCGCCGCTGCACGGGCTTCAACCCGTCGTCAAGATGCGGGATCGCCCGCTCCTTGATCACATACGACGAGTACTCGAGATAGTTGCCGTCGTAGATCTGTTTTATGAAAGCCAAGGCTGAATTACCTCACAGGATCAGGTCCACCCTCAGAAGGCGGACAGTCTCACCAAAACAATCGCTTGGGCGGTATGGACGCCGGGGCTGTCGCCCGTGACCCCGTAGCGCATTCAGTCGCCGATCAGGAGCCACAGGATGTGGCCCCAGGCGACTGCCGTCGGAGCAACGCCGGGACGGCGTTGCGAGAATGAAGCGAAGGGGTCATGGGTGGCAGATCTTGTCAGCAGACCCCACCCACCACATTCAGACCATATTCGCCATGATGTACTCGCGCCGCTCGGGCGTATTCTTGCCCATATAGAACTCCAGCGTTTCTGGCACCTCCGACATCTTGTCGATCGTCACCTTCACCAGCTTGATATCGTCGGCGATGAACTGGGTAAATTCCTTGGGCGAGATCTCGCCGAGCCCCTTGAAGCGCGTCACCTCGGCGCCTCTCACCTTCTTCAGGGCCGCGTCCCGCTCCTTTTCCGAATAACAGTAGACGGTGTCTTTCTTGTTGCGCACGCGGAACAACGGCGTCTCGAGGATGTAGACATGACCGGCGACGACCAGATCCTCGAAGTAGGTAAGAAAGAAGGTCAGCAGCAGATTGCGGATGTGAAACCCGTCAACATCGGCATCCGTCGCCAGCACGACCCTGTTGTAGCGCAAGCCATCGATGCCGTCCTCGACACCGAGAGCCATCATCAGATTGTACAGCAGCTCGTTCTTGTAGACTTCGGCCTTGCCCCGGCCATAGGCGTTCTGCGGCTTGCCCGTCATGACAAAGATCGCCTGGGTATTCGGATCGCGGGATGAAACGATCGACCCCGCCGCGGACTGCCCCTCGGTAATGAAGATGGTCGACTCATCGCCACGCTTGCGGTCGCCCAGGTGGTACTTGCAGTCGCGCAGATTGGGATTCTTGATCGAGATCTTGCGCGCGTTTTCCTTGGCTTCCTTCTTCACCGCATTCAGGTCTTTGCGCAGCTTTTCATTGTTGATGATGCGCTGCTCAAGTTTCTCTGCCGCCTCTCGGTTCTTGTGCAAGAAATCGACGACCGCCTCTTTGACTTCACTGACGATCCAGCGCACATCGGCGTTGCCGAGTTTGTTCTTTGTCTGCGACTCGAATACGGGCTCCTGCAGCTTAACGGCGACCGCGCCGGCGATGCCGTCCCGTACGTCCACGCCGCCATAGCTCTTTCGATAGAACTCGTTGACCCCTTTGAGCAGGCCTTCGCGAAATGCCGACTGATGGGTGCCACCATCGGAGGTGTACTGGCCGTTGACAAAGGACCAGTAGGTCTCGCCGTAGCCTTCTGTGTGGGTGAAAGCGAACTCGAGCCGATCGCCACGGAAGTGGGCCGGCGCGTAGGTCACTCTGGCGTCATCGGTGCCGACTTCACGTTCCAGCAGATCGAGCAGGCCACGCTTCGATTCGTATTTCTGCCCATTCAACACCAGCGTCAGACCGCTGTTGAGGCAGGCGTAGTTCCACAACCGGCGTTGCACGTACTCCATGTTGTAGTCGAATTCACCGAAGATCTGCTCGTCGGGATGAAACTCGACAAGCGTGCCATCCGGCACGCCGGGGGCCTTACCCTTCTTTGTTTCTTGCAGCAGATTGCCGCGCTCAAACAGGGCTTCGGCGTACTGGCCCTGCCGATAGGCAACAACACGAAAACTGTCCGACAGAGCGTTTACCGCCTTGGTGCCGACACCGTTGAGGCCGACGGAGTACTGATAGACCTCGTCGTTGTACTTGGCCCCCGTGTTAATCACCGAAACACACTCCACCAGCTTACCCAGTGGAATGCCGCTGCCAAAGTCGCGGACGCGCACCTGATTGTCTTCGATCTCCACTTCGACCTTGCGGCCGTTGCCGGTGATGAACTCGTCAATGGAGTTGTCGATGACTTCCTTGAGCAACACGTAAATGCCGTCGTCCAGATCGGAACCGTCGCCCAGGCGACCGATGTACATGCCGGTGCGCAGGCGGATGTGTTCCAGCGACGACAGCGTCTTGACCTTGCTCTCGTCGTAGGAATTCTTGCCGTTGCGCCTGGCATTGCCATTGCCTTGTGGTGCCGGGGCAGCCTTTGCGGCAGCAGTGAACAGGTCAGCAGGTGTCGTCATCGTTGGTCGCGTCCATCGGAACGAGTCACGCCTGGCCACACAAAAACGACAGCCAGTCGCGGCATGGGGGTCGAATACCGAAGCAGATAAGGATTGCCGTTGCCCGATACCTGCGGTCCCGTGTCAGGGACCAGACGATTTCGACAGAAATCGACCTGCCAGAAATCAATCCGACGGGAGGGCAGGAGCGTGCAATCGGCCAACTACCGGGGAGAATTGTGCTGCGTGAAACACGGCCGCCCGGGGGAGGTTGAGCAGCCTGCAGGCCAAGATATGACGTACATGCAACCGGTGCCACGTTTCGATACGTGGCACCGGTTGCAGATGCTGATTTTCAGCGGGAGCGGGCTCGCGAGGCTCTTTGGGCGGGAGGCGCCCCTTGTCTGCTGGAGCCGTTGCCACTGCCCGTCGTCGCCCCGGCCCGGCGGCGGCCACTGCCGCTGCGGGCTTTGACATTGGTCAGATCTGGTTCACGTCCACGCCACTCGGGTTCGATCTCGCGCACTGTCAGCAGGCGCTTGAGATTGCCCAGGTCACGGTCTGTGACCATCGTCAGCGCCGTGCCGATCCGGCCCATACGCCCTGTGCGCCCCGTGCGATGAGCGTAGATCTCAGGGTTGAAGGGAAAGTCAAAGTTGATCACATGCGTCACGTGGGAAAAATCCAGGCCGCGCCCGGCGACGTCTGTAGCGATCATGAACTTGATCTTGCGGTCCTTGAAGCGATCGAAGATCGACATGCGCCGTTCCTGATCCAGACCACCGTGGATGTACTCGGTATTGCGGTACGTGCGCCGGAAGGTGCGGAACAGTTCCCCCCCCTTGTCTCGGGAGTTGCAGAACACGATCACCTGGTTGACATCCTGCTCGTCACTGAGGATGTCGAGCAGCTGCTGGGTGCGGTCACCCTTCACATGCAGGAAGTGATGCTGCAACGAACTGGGTGCGCCCTGATCTCGATTGAGCACCACCTTGACCGGGTCCTTGAGATATTTCACCGTCAGCTTCTCGATCTCGGCAGGCATCGTCGCCGAGAACAGCAGCACCTGATACTGCTGCAGCATGCAGGAGAGAATGAAGTCGACGTCCTCGATGAAGCCCATGTCGAGCATCTCGTCCGCCTCGTCGAGCACGACGGTCCGCACTTGCTGCATGTCAATCTTGGTATTCCAGATCAGGTCGATCAGGCGACCCGGGGTGGCGACGAGGATGTGCACGCCGTGGTTGAGTTTGGATTTCTGCACCCCGATGTCGAAACCGCCAAAGACGGCGAAAGGGATGACGCCGGAATTTTTTGCGACATCATCGATCTCCTGCACGTACTGCAGGGCCAACTCCCGGGTTGGCACAAGAATCAGGTGTTGAATGGCGCGATTCTCGGTTTCGGTCATGTTGACCATGGGAATGGCGCAGGCCGAAGTCTTGCCGGATCCGGTTTCGGCGAGTCCCACCACGTCGCGTCCTGCGAGGATGTGGGGGATGGCTTGCTCCTGGATGGGCGTCATGTCTTCGTAGCCCATCTCGGCAAGCCCGGACAGGATCTCGGGCTTCAGGTCAAATTCGGTAAACTTCAAGTGCGGGAATCCTCCGTGAGAGGTTGAGGTAGGAACAACTCGCTCGAACGTCCCGCGGCGTCTTCGAGCGGGTACGGAGCGGGGAATTTGTCGCGCCTGCCAGGCGAAACCTAAGCAGGTGTCGTGCACCGCGTGGCGCAGGTGTGGGCCGAAGCGCGGGTAATGGGCTAAAGGTATGAATTCTATTAAATTACGCAAATATAGAGAATCTTCCGAAGGGCTTTGTCGTTGCCCATAGCGGCGGCGGGCCTATCTTTGGCATCCTCGTTATAAATCATCACTTTACGCCATTTCCCAGGCATCGATCCATGTCCACTGTCCGTGTCCGTGTTGCGCCCTCCCCGACAGGTGCGCCCCACGTCGGTACCGCCTACATCGCACTGTTCAATCTTGCCTTTGCCCGCCGCCATGGGGGCCAGTTTCTGCTGCGCATCGAGGACACCGATCAGACGCGCTCACTGAAGGCCCACGAAGATCGGCTGATATCGGCGTTGCGCTGGCTCGGCCTCGACTGGGATGAGGGGCCGGACGTGGGGGGTGACTGTGGCCCGTACCGACAGAGCGAACGCTTGGACATCTATCGCAGGCACGCCGACCAGCTTCTCGCAACCGGGCATGCCTACCACTCCTTTGCCACCGCCGCGGAGCTGGCGTCGTGGCGGGCCGAGGGCCAGGCGGCGGGCGTACCCGCCCCATTCGCTGTCGAACGTGACGGCGACCCGGCCGCCGGTCGTGCGCGCGCCGCCACCGGTGAGCCGTATGTCGTGCGGATGAAGATGCCCCTGGAGGGCACTTGCGTCATCGAAGACATGCTGCGTGACGCACCGATATCGATCGATTACGCCGGTCTCGACGATCAGGTACTGCTCAAATCGGATGGTTTTCCCACCTACCATCTGGCGGTTGTTGTGGATGACCACCTCATGGGTATCACCCATGTGATCCGTGGGGAGGAGTGGATCAACTCCACACCGAAACACATGCTGTTGTATGACTGGTTGGGCTGGGATGCGCCGAAACATGCCCACCTGCCGCTGCTGCTGAACCCGGATCGTTCCAAGCTGTCGAAGCGGCGCAATCCGACGTCCATCGACTACTATCGGCGGGCTGGCTATTTGCCCGTGGCGTTGCTCAACTATCTGGCGCTGATGGCCTACCCACCGGCTGCAGGGGCGGATGGCGCGGAGCAGGAGAAGGAGCCCTTCGACGATTTCGTCGGCCGCTTCGATCTGGCACGCATCAGCCTCGGCGGCTCGGTCTTTGACGTGGAGAAACTGAACTGGCTCAATGGTCGCTACCTGCGCGAGGACCTGACGCCACAGCAGTTGCTGCAGGCTTTGCGCGACTGGGCACTCAACGATGACTTCCTGGCGCAGATCATGCCGCTCATGCAACCGCGGATGGAAACTCTGGGCGACCTGATGCCGAAGTGTGTCTTCTTCTTCAGCCGCAACGTCGAGGCGAAGCTTGAGGATCTGCTACCGAAGGGGCGCCAGGCAGAGGACGTGGCCGCCATGCTGCAGACGGTGGTCTGGTCCCTGGAGACGGTCGTCCCCTGGCAGCGCGACGCGATCGAGGTTGCCGTGAAGCGGACGGGCGAGTTCTGGGACTGGCCGATCCGGGATATCACCCGGCCCCTCTACACGGCGATCATGGGCCAGCCCGTGGGGCCACCCCTGTATGAATCGATCGTGTTGCTGGATGTGGACCTGACGCGCATGCGACTGCTGGCAGCGATCGAGGTACTGGGCGGCGTATCAAAGAAAAAGGCGAAAAAACTGGAAAAGGACTGGGCCAGCTGACCCTCAACGGCCCTTTGTCTGCTCTTTCGTCCAGGCGTCGCGCAGCGTCACCGTGCGATTGAATACGGGCTTCGACTCAGTGGAATCCGGATCAACACAGAAATAACCGAGCCGTTCAAACTGGCAGGTGCTGCCAACGCCAAGGCGGGCGGCCGAGGGCTCCACGAAACAGGTGGCCAGCACGGTCAGGGACTCCGGGTTGAGATTGTCGAGCCAGTCCTGTCCCTCGGCAACATCCGTGGGATTCTCGACGCTGAACAGGCGATCGTAGAGCCGCACCTCGGCGGGAATGGCGTGCGCCGCTGACACCCAATGCAGGGTGGCCTTCACCTTGCGACCATCGGGCGCGTCGCCGCCTTTTGTCGCCGGATCATAGGTGCAGAGCAACTCGATAACCTTGCCGTCCTCATCCTTCACAACCTCGTTACAGGTAACGAAGTAGGCGTAGCGCAGCCGCACTTCACGGCCTGCCGACAGACGGAAGAATTTCTTCGGCGGATCCTCCATGAAATCCTCCGCCTCGATCCACAACTGGCGACCAAAGGGCACCTTGTGTGTGCCTGCCGACGCATCTTCCGGGTTGTTGACGGCGTCGAGTTCTTCCGACTGATCCTCGGGGTAGTTCGTGATCGTGAGTTTGATGGGGTTGATCACCCCCATCACCCGCGGCGCCACCTTGTTGAGGTGATTGCGCATGTAGTACTCGAGCAGGCCGACCTCGATGTTGTTCTCGCGCTTGGCGACACCCACATCCTTCCAGAACCGGCGGATCGCCTCGGGAGGTACGCCGCGGCGGCGCAAGCCACAGAGGGTCGGCATCCGGGGGTCATCCCAGCCCGAGACGCGTCCTGCCTCGATCAACTGCAACAGACGTCGCTTGCTGGTGACTGTATAGGTGATATTGCCCCGGGCGAACTCAATCTGCCGCGACGGGAAGATCTCGAGATTGGCGATGAACCAGTCGTAAAGCGGTCGATGGATCTCGTACGCCAGATCGCACAGCGAGTGCGTGACCCCCTCGATGGCGTCGCTCTGGCCGTGGGCCCAGTCATACATCGGATAGATACACCAGGCGGTCCCCGTCCGGTGGTGCTCGGCGTGACGAATCCGGTACAGCACCGGATCACGCATCATGAGGTTCGGTGCCGCCATGTCGATCTTCGCACGTAACACCCTGGCGCCATCAGCGAACT
>CALFPI010000522.1 GCA_937919035.1 uncultured Gemmatimonadaceae bacterium | reverse complement strand
GCCGGTCCGTGTCTGCAGCAGCACCCGTGTGCCCGTCGGTGTGTCGGCCTGCCAGGAGATGGCGTCCAGATTCCTCGGATCGTCAAAGCGAATGAGATCGGATGTCACCACGACTTCGGGTACAAAGCCATCACCATACAACATGATCTCGTTGATGCCGATGTTGCTCAGGACCCGCAGGGGATTGTGGAAGGTGGAGCGCAGGAAGCGAACCCTCGTTGGCGCCAGACGGAACTCGCGGAAGCGCACACCTTCGGATGCGGTCAGGGAGGCGGCGGAACCACCGGTGAACTCCACGGCCCCCTCGACGCTGGCGTCGGCGGCCCGTGTCCAGAGAATGCTGCCGTCCGGCGCCAGTGCACCATCGGAGATGTCGAGGGTGAAGTGGTCGATGGGCTGCGGACCATCCGTCAGAAAGTGCATCGTATCCACCCACAGCAGGGCGCCGAGATCCTCGATGAACTGGTACGCACGACTGTCGAAAATCGGTCCCGAGTGGGATGTGCCATAGTCGCCATCGGAGACGACGGTTGTCACATCCTTGGGTTCGGTCTGGGTTTCGATGAAGGCTGATCCATCACGGTCGCGCAGACCGAGATTGACATTGTCGCCGGCGGTGATGATCTCGATCTCGGCAATCCGCGGCCGCTCCTGACGGAAGTAACGCACGGTGCCGCGGCGGGCGGTATCGATTCGCGCAAAGGTGGCAGCGGAGATGCGCGTTTCACGTCCGGTGCTTTCCCGGCGGAAGTACTCGATGGCGCCCCGATGCGCCTCGGGCAGGGAGAAATACTCACCCTCGGTGACCACTGCCGCCCGTGATGAGTCGCTGCCAATGGCGACGATGCGGATGTGGGAGAGGGCGTCCCCGGTAAAGAGCCCGTTGCTTTCCTGCGTGGGTCGGGGGGTGAACTCGAAAACACGTTCCGTCTTGTTCGGGCGATCCGTGCGGCCGATCTCCCAGAAGCGTGGTATGCTCGTGCCCCTCAGGGTGTACTCCATACGCGTCGTCGTCGGTGGACCATGCCGCCAGCCCAGCACCTTGAACTGCAGAAAGGGATCGCCGTAGCCCCTGGCGGCAAAGTGCACGATGATTTTCTGCACGACGACGAGTCGCCCGAGATTGACTTCCACCCACCAGTCGCGCAACGGACTTGCCGGATCCGGACCCCAACTGAGCGTGTCGCCATCGAGGACACGTGCCGCCGTCGTCGCATGGTCCGGCGCTGTGACGCCACCGGCACCGGTCACAGAATACCGTGGGGCGTCGAGGGCGACATTGACGTTGCGGTGCTGTCGCAGCGGACGGATGCCCCCATCGACAGACTCGATCAGGCTTGTTCCGCCCTGCCACGCCGCCCAGTGGCTCGCCCGATTCACGAGCACACGATCGGCCCGCACGGTATGCCCCTGCGCGGTCTGCGCCCTCCCCGGGTGGGCTGCCAGGCAGACGTATGTACCCAGCAACAGCAGGACGGCGGGCATGCTGCGATGGCGGGCTCGCAAGCAGCGACAGGCGTCAGTAGAGAACATGCAGAACTTCGAGGCGTTGATCATTGCGCTCGTCGGTGTCGAGCGATACCCGGCCCAGGTAGATACCCGGTGCTACCCGTCTACCTGCGTCGTCGCGCCCATCCCACACCTGCGTGTACAGACCGATTTCGACAGGTCCGTCGTGCAATCGACGGATCCGTCGCCCGGCCAGGTCAAGGACGTCGACGGAGACGGCCGCCGGCCCGGTGAGATCGAGGATCTCATACGCCAGGCTCAGGGCGTCATTGGCACCGTCACCATTGGGTGTGATGACCGCCGGCGACACATGCACCTGCAACAGGAGATCATTGCGTACTCGAGTCGTCACTGTGGCACGGTTGCCGTCGTACTCGCTGGTGGCATCACCAGCGTTGATGCTCTGCGGCGGCGCCAGGGCCAGGGCACTGTCCCAGACACGGCCGTCAAAGCTGGCGCCGTAGCGCAGCACGCGGGCCTCAAAGCTCAACTCGACGATCGCCCCTGAATCATCGGGACGCATCCGCGGCAGGCTGACGACGAATCGATGCGGATCTGCTTCCTGCACCTCAAAGGGCACGGTCCTGTCACCGATGCGGGCATCAACGACGGCACCGAGCTGTGACAGGGATCGAATCTCGAGGCGGTCAAAACCGGTATCATCATCCTCGATCGAAGCGAAGACGAAATAGGTGAATCGTTGCCACTCGCCGATTTCCGCCTCGACGGGCCAGACCTCACCGATGAGCTCCGTCGCCGCCGGCGTTGCCGCCCGCAATTCGACAAAATCGACCCGCCCGCCGGCCAGCGCCGACGGCACGAAATCGATTCGCAACTGGACGTAGGCTCGCGGGCCCGGCGACAGCACGGGTGTGCCGCTGCTGTCGGCGAAATCGTACGGGGCGGACCACAGACTCCAGTGGGCCCGGTCGTAGGATGTTCCCGCTCTTTCACCCAGACTCAGGCCTTCGTAGCGGCTGCGACTGACCTCCTCCTTCTGGTCTGCCAGCCCCGTGAAGCGCCAGTAGCGTTCGGGGTCAGCATCGGTTCCCGTGCGCGTCCGGATGAGCACACTGGCGCCTGCCTCCTGCGAGCCGGACCAGCGCAGATCTCCCCAGGCCATGGGACGCTCGAGAGGGATGACGTCGGAGACGTAGGCGGCGTCCTCAACGAACCCGCGTCCGAAGATCTGAATGTCATGGATCTCCCAGCCTTCTTCCCGCTCGCCGACAGCGATCTGCAGGAAACGGGAGCGCTGCTGTGACGCGAGCACAACTTCACGCACCGGCTCACGATTGTCGCGAATCTCGGCAGCGACGGGGTGCATGGGGCCGCAGCACCACAGTTGTTTCGGCAGATCGGCGGCCAGGTGTACGCGGAAGTCGCGCACGATACCGGCTGGATCGTTGAGACCCGAGTGGATGACAACACGGTCAATGTAGAAGCGGGCTCCGAGATCGATCTCATACGTGCCCGGACTGGCATAGATATCGTCGCAGCCGCTGAGAATGGATGAACACGTATACCCCGGATCCCGCCAGGACGTAGCGGGATCTCCGTCAAAGAGGTCCTGCTGGTTGTTCCAGGCGATACCACCCCAGCTGGGAGCAAGTGCTGCAAGGTCTGCCTGGGGGTCGAGCCCCAGGGCGGCGATGGAGCCCCCCACGGTAAGCTGGTGTCTGCTGCCGCCAGTCTCGGCCGACGCTGCGGACCAGGCCAGTCGGGTAACCTGCACGCCCTCTGTCGCCGGTGGCGGCGCGGCATCACTCCCATCCCAGCGGAGTACGACCTGGCCCCCTGCGAGCACCGGGGAGAGCAGCACCAGCGCGAGCAGTGCCGCGGGCATTGGGGCTGCAACAGATCTGGCCATGATGCACCTCCGTACATTGAGCCCGAGGGAGACACCGTGCTATTCCTGGAAGTGTTCTTTGTGAGGCTTTTGCAGGCCGTCGGGAGCGGTTGGCGGGAAGAGTATGTCGGCCCGGGGGCAGACACAATTCGCTCCGGCCCGGCCTGTACGGCTGTCGCGCCTCAGCCGTCGGTGGCGTCGGCCGCGGTCGGACAGGTCGGCAGACGCACCAGGTATGCTGTGACGCCCGAGGCAATGACGATCAGCAGCAGCCGCGACCACCAGGCGGGGGCGACGAAGACTGCACCGACGCCGATGGCAGACCAGAGCATGATCAGCGTGACGAGCCTGGCGCGGGCGGGGATGCCGCGCCCCATCTGGTAGTTGGTCAGGTAGGGGCCGAACCAGCGATTGCTCAGCAGCAGCTGGTGAAACCGCGTCGAACTGCGCGCGTAGCACCAGGCAGCCAGCAGCAGAAAGGGCGTCGTCGGCAGCAGCGGCAGAAAGATCCCCAGGACGGCGAGCAGGACAGCCAGCGTCCCCGCCACGAGCAGCACAATGCGCATGGGCCCGCGGCGCCTTGCAGGGGATGCCGCCGCCGCCGGGTGCGGCGCTGGTGGCGCGTTCACGGAGCGGCTTTCAGCAACGTGATGCGACCCTGGCCGGTGCAAGCGATCTCACCGAGGCCATCCCCGTCAAAGTCGGCGATGATCGCCCATCCAAGAGGCACGGGGGACGTCCAGCGGATCACACCGGCTCCCGAGGCATCGGTACCGATGCACCAGCGGTCCACGAGGAACTCACCTTTGCCATCGCCATCGACGTCGGCGGTGATCACTGGTCCCACCGGCGGCGCCGGCAGTTCGATCGTCCACTTGGTGACCCCCGTCCAGACGTCACGACAGCAGAAGGTTGTGCTGTTACGCATACTGTAGCCGACTTCGAGCCCACCATCCCCGTCGACATCGATGAAGCCGATGCGGTCCGGAGTGTCATAGCCTTCGTCCTCGTGCCAGATGCCCTGGCGGGGATCAGGACCGACGAAACCAAAACGACCGTGCCCGTGATGAATCAGCCAGTGGGGGCGCTCGTCGGTGCCGCGATAGACCGGGGTGAAGCCGTTGTAGAGCGAGATCGCCGGCACCGCCTCGGACTCGGGGCGCACGTTTGGCCCCCCGAAGATGGCTGCCATGCTGCCATCGCCGCGAAGGAAAGCCATGTAGCTGTACATGTCCCAGGCGATTTCCTCGGCGCCGTCCCCATCCCAGTCGAAGGCTCCGGGCAGGCCCACAGGCAGATAACCGCGGATCACGTCGCCGTCGTGATAGTGATCGAGAAACCACAACACCCTGCCCGTGGCGCCGTCCAGCAGAATGGTGCCCTCCAGGGTTCGCCGCAGGCTGTAGAGGCTGATGGCGACGGCAGCACCGGCGTCGCCCGGCGTGGCAAGAAACTGACCGGCATTCCACGCCACCGCCTTGCCGTCATCATCCGTCCGGCCCCGCGGCAGGAGGACGTGCCACAACTCCGAGCCATCTGAGCGCAGGGCGCGCGCCGTCAATTGGCCCTGGTCGTTTGCCCCTGGGATGATCAGTTCCAGCGCGCCATCCCCATCCAGGTCGTAGAGCAGGGGGCTGTGTCGCGCCGTTGCCCCGAGAAAGGGCTCGTCCAGGATCTGTTCCGGCTGTGGCCCCGAGAAGCGCCACGATTGGACCCGCCCCCCGGGAACGTGAGCGACGAGTTCCGCAGGGCCTGGCTCGATCCGACTCGGGCCGACCCGGTCGCTGTGGGCTCTGTCTGCAGCACTCAAAGTCGGGGCCGCACCGCCGGCCAGGTCGAAGGGGGTCAGGTCGCCTGCGGGCCACTGACAGATGCCGGCGCCTGTTGCCAACCACAGGGCGCCATCCGGCGTGCGTGTGCAGGCCTTGACGCTTGATGCCAGCAGCGGCCCCCCGGTGACCCGCTCGACTTCTGCCAGCGTGTCACCGTCAAGACGAACCAGAGCTGCGCCATCGGCATCGATGACGCGCAGCAGCAGGTCGCCGCCACTTTCTCCCGGCAGGGTCGTCATTCCCCACGGACCCCCATGGTCGCAGACGTGCCGGATGCTGGCGCCTGTGGTCTGCAATTCGACCAACTGCAGCGGGCCCTGCCCCGGAGTGGCTCCCTCCGGGGCCGGATGGATCAGCAGCAACGTCGTGTCGCCAGCGCCCACATTGCCGACCAGCGCCGAACACCACTGGTCGCCCAGTTCGTGTTTGATCTCCCCAGTGGCCACGTCGCGGGCGCGGACGAAGGAGCGGAAGCCCTGTTCGGGATCACGCACGTTGTAGAGGATCTCTTCGTCGCCATCACCATCCACATCGCTGACGCCAAGAAATTCGACGGCCACACCGGGCACGACGTAGACCTCGCCGTAGTAGCGATCCCACGCAAGTTCCGGCGTGCCGTCCGCATGCAGCCGCAGGCCGTGCACGTGGGTCTGCACCATCTCCGAGGCGACGGCGATGGCCCGTTGGCCACCGGCACCAGTAGCGATGCGCCACGGGCCGTAGTTGCGGCGGAAGGCACCTTCCAGTTCGTACTCCAGGCAGCCAAGGGGGGCGCCGGTGCAGGCATCGAAGGACTGGCAGCGGTGATGGCGGACATTCCACACGATGGGCGAGTCACCCGTCAGGTCCAGCGCGACGTCACAGCCGTGATCGGCCCGCACGGGCCAGACGTCGTTGCTGATGACCTGACGACGCCAGACTTCACGCACAACATCACCGGGTTCAAAGCAGAGCAACGCGCCGGATTCGCCGTATTGCTCGAAGACCACCGCCTGTTGTCCGCGCGTATCGGCCAGGACCCGGGCAACCTGCACCCGCAGATCCACGTGGGGTGGATCGTACGTCTTTGACCAGCGCAGCCTGCCATCTGTTCCGTCAACGATGAACAGTCGATTCGCCCGGCGCAGCAGGGCGACGGCGTCCCCGTCGCCGAACAGATCGCCCCAGTACAGCAGATGC
>CALFPI010000521.1 GCA_937919035.1 uncultured Gemmatimonadaceae bacterium | reverse complement strand
GAGGCCGCCGAGATCTGCGCCAGCAGGGGCTCCTGCTCCCACAGCGGGTCGGTGGAGCCTTCTTCGAACATGCCACGACGGTGACATAGTCGGATGACGCGCTTGGCTGTGGTCTCCACGATCTGGCGCACATCGTCATCGGTCAGCGGCGGCGCCGCTATGAAGGTCGGTAGGCCATCCGCGCCGAGTACGTAGACACCGTCGAGCATGAGCACATGGCTGTGCGGATTGAAGTTGATCGAACTGCCGAAGCGCTGCACGAAGGTGACGGAGTCACAGCGCCCTCCGACATGGCCTGCCGCCTGCGCCTGGTGTCGATGCCAGCCCTGTGCGACGCGCAGGAAAACGGCCAGCACGGCGCTGACCAGCGCCCCGTCCCAGGCCAGACGGTAGCGGATTTCGAAGGGAAAGCTCAATACCCACTGGCGCACCGGGACGGCGGGAAACACCTCCTCGGTCAGCCGCGCTGCCGAGTCGGCCATGCGACGGCCCAGGCACGACGGGCAGAAGCCGCGCTTCTTGCAGGAAAACGCCACCACCCGACTCTCACCCCAGTCTTCGCAGCGCAGCCGCAGGAAACCGTGGACGAGGATGCCGCATTCGAGATACGCGCGCAGCTCCTGCTCGACATGCCGGGGCAACTGACGATCGGAGGCGCGCAGACCTTCGAGGAAGGTCTCCAGGTGACCGGCCATGGCCTGGTACAGAGGCTCGGTCTCCGGCGTGCGGCGGCAGTAGGCGACGGCGGGCATGCCGCGCCCACTGCAAGGGGCGAGCCAGTGGTCCGCTGGCTTTCCGAACAAGCTTTGAGCGCCTGGCACGCGCCGCCCTCCGGCCAGCACGGCCAGCGAATCAGTTGGACGCGCGTCACAGTCAATGGGAAAAAGGCTCTCTGGGCTACCCGGTCCAGCGTGCCTTTCGTCCCATTATCCGTCGGTGAAGGAGTAGGCGCGGTTGGTGGTGATCCCCTGAAGCGTTCGTAGGGATGTCTTTCTGAATACACCCTCCGTGTTCTTGCCCCAGGAGGGCAGGTCGTCCCGATGGCCGAGCATACGGATGATGCTCCACTCGCTGCACCGAGATCTCCGCGCCTGGGTGTCCCACATGCTCAAACCGTCCACGCCGGCATCGTAATACGCCATCGCCTTGTGTCGATAGGCTTCGGCGGGCATGCGCCGAGGATAGACATCGGCATACACCCTGCACGCTGTCCCCTTTGCGAGCTTCACGTACTGACCAAGAAACTCCGGCGTGAATTCGGCGGGGTCCGGCATGTGAGGCTCAGCCGAGTGTGTCGGGTGCACGATGCAGTGGTCGATGAGACCCTCCCGTATCCAGGTCTCCACGTCCATGGTGAAGTAGAGGCTGTTCGACACACTGTTCATCACATGGTAGGCCGTGCCGAGGCGAATGCCGGTTCGCGACTCCTGTTCGTCGAGCATGGCGCGCACGTCACGTAGAAAATCCGTCACGTATGCCGCCCTGTGCCGCACCCATCTGTCGTCCGTCGGTTCCAGCAATCGAGGGTCGTCGTCGTAGCGTTGCTGGAAGGATTCGACGGCGGGCTGCTCGTAGAGCACGAAGGGAAAGCTACGGGCGAAGACAATGTTGATACCGTCAAACCCCTGTTCTACGAAATCCCGAATACTGCCAAGCCAGAAGTCTCTGACCTCGGGAAAGGCGAGGCTGAGGCTGTTGGTCATGACGCCCTGTGGATCTCTCTTGCGCCACTCGGGGTGGTCGGTGACGATGGAGGAGTTCAGGCTGTTCTCGGCATAGATCTCGTGGATGGGCAGATAGTTGTCCATCTTCAGTCCCTGAAAACGAATGCTGCCGTATACGTCGATGCCGAGTTCCCGTGCATGCTGAATCGCTGCCTTGCTGACCTCGGGCGTTCGGGTGTGTGCCGCGCCCCACAGGATGAGGCCGAAGTCGCTGTCCCGAAAGCAGTCTACCCAGTCGCGGGCGGCCTCGACCGTTTTCGGTGGGCCGCCGTAGTAGGCGATCAGCCGCCGCGTGTCCTGGCTCTGCTGTTGAGTTGGGTATCTCGAGATCTGACCTTCGAGCACGGGACGTAGCCGGACATAGAGCAGGTTGGTGAAGAACTGGTCGTTGCCGTAATACAGCCCGGGAGGAGCAATGATGAGGTCTTGATCGGTGAGGTCGGCGGTGCGCCAGCAGACCTCGGCGACGTCGAAGATGCCGAAGCCGGATTTCTCGGGAAAGTCGCCGTCCTTTGGCTGGCATTGCTCTCGACCGATGGTCGAATACATCTCCTCTCCCGAAAGCTTGACCCGAATCTGTGGGCCCTCCAGACGGGCGGCAGAGGCGTAGTGCATGCCGAGACAGATCTCGTGCCAACCCGTGGCAGCAAGGGGCAAGGTGATTATCGGCGCATTGACAAACTCCTGCTCCTTCGGCCTCCGCATGGCGCTGTGAAAGACGGGATAGTACGTGTAGCAGAGCATCTGGCCGGCAATGTCGTCGACGGTTTCGTAGTCCATCAGCATCCACTTGCCATCCTGCCACTGGCGACTCAGCGCCGATGCAGGCTGACAGATACTCAGATCCGATATCAGCAATTCACCTGTCATTACACAACTCCTCTCGCGACTGACATCGGTTTCAGTAGCCGGTGATCCGGCCGATGTTGCGGCGCTCCGGCCGCCCCGTCGCACTCGTCGACGGTTCCTCCGGACGCTGCCGAACGTGGTCGATCCAGGCAGCTTCGGCCTCGTCAAGCGCCTGTGCTGAGTGCGTCTGCTCGGCGTGACGCACAGCGGCCATCATTGGGGGAATGATGCTCCCCCAGCATACGTAGGTGAAGCTCATGACCTGCGCGCGGGCTGGGAAATGCTCGCGGACGTAGTACCGACAGTAGGCGGCGTAGACCAGTTCGCCGCTGAGTTCGTAGGCGTAGGCGACGATCGCCGCGTTGAAGTAGGGATCCAACTGCTCGTACCCGTCGACATTCAGCACCTCGTAGATATCGTTGGTGTGATACACGTAGCGGTTGGCGATTGCCATCAATGCCTGATGATAGATCGGATCCCTCTCGCCCAGCAATCGCACGGCATCGTAGAGCAACTGCGGGGTCATGCCGCCCGCCTGGCGCAGGTGCCAGCCACTCTGTTCTATCTCCGCCTCGTCCCCGTGATCTCCTGCGGTGAAGACACTCTGCATGAAGCAGCCCGGTTCAGGCATGGCCAGCAGCAACCACTTCAGCGAGCGCCGCGCCAGCTGCAGGTAGCGTTCATCCCACGTGGCTTGATAGAACTCGAGCAGATTTGCCAGGGGAGATGTGTACTCCCGCACGAGCGCCGCCTGGCGATTGGCCAGGATGCCAGCAGGCTCCTGGTGCGACAGTGCCCAGTCGGCGACCTCGCGGCAGACGTCGAAGATCCGCCGGTTGCCGGTGAGGTAGTACTGCAGCATCAGTCCCGCCAGACAGGTATGCGAAGGCGACGGTCCCCCCGTCCAGTGGTGACAGTTGTGATAGTGCATGGCGCCCACGTGGGACGTGTCGGTGTGCGAGTGGATAATGTCGATATCGGCCATATGTCGACCGTAGGCAGCCGCAGCCAGGAAGTGCTCGCGCCGTCCCGTGTGCAGATAGAATCCCCACAGCGCGTAGACCTGGTCGTTGGCTTCGTTGTTGTAGGAGCGGGCGCAGTACTTCATCCGCTCGATCGCGTCCGGCAGGTATCGGACCTCGTCCCAGAGCACACCCGTCGTGCCCGAGTGCGAACACATCAGGTCGCCGTAGTCGACCATTCCATAGGTGCGCAAGATCCGCCGTGGTTCAGCGACGACGCGCTCAAACAGGTGATCGAGCCCCTGCTCGGCTTCCGGGAACCGGACTGCGTCGACAGGTGCGAAAAGACGCGCCGCCTTCGTCCCACATGCGTAGTCGGGATCGACCGTCGCCAGCAGCGGCTCCTGTACGGCGGCGGCGAAGCTCTCGGCGGCGACCCCGTCTGCCTGCTCATCGAAGCGCAGCACGAATTCGCTCGTGCGCGCCGCACCCAGGCCATTGTCCGTGTCCGTGTCATTGTAGCTGGCGGGGCGATCGGGTGCGTAGCGGGCAACCATCTGCTCTACCCAGTCGATTTCATCGGGTGTCGTCGCCGCCAGACTCTTCAGGTTCAGTGGCGCCGTCGGATTCTCCTCGACGATTCGGCGGAACTCGTCTTCGTCGCGAGTTTGCGCGAACCGAAGGGCTGTATCCTTGAAGGGCGTCGCGAATGACAGGGGACTCACATCCTCGGGCCAGATCTGCAGATCGAATCCAGCACCGGTCACATCGACAGCTTTCGGAAACTCTCGCCACATGTCGCGCACAACCAGAGTCGCCACGGCGCACTCACCTGCGATCTGCGCCCAGCCGTTGGTGCCGCCACCCCGTGTTTCGGTGCCCTGGTCGTACACAACAGACTCCTGATCTGTCACCTGCACGAAGCGCCCCTCCGCAGCTACCTGGACACCGGAGCCCCTTTCCGTGTCGCCAAAGCCGAATCGTTCCGCCGCCCCCAGATCAAGGCCGATATCCATACCGAGTCGCCGCAACTGAACGCTCTCCGGATCCGCATCGAAGACGAAAGTATGGGCGAAGCGGATCTCCGACCGACCGGCGAACATTTCCATCCGCAGCACATACGGACAGAGTCGCTGCCCGTGGGACGATGTGTGATGACCACGAATGCACAGAGCGGTGCGCAAATGCCCCCTCGTCTCGACGTCGATCCGAGGTTCCGGTCCCAGGGATGCGTGAAAGTCGGTCCCATCCTGATCGCGCAAATAGAGGTCGAATCCCCGAGTGCCAAGCAGTTCACGCGCCACACTATCCAGCCGCAGTTGGAGCCCTGTAACCGGTGATGGCAGCCCTCGAGCGAGGCTGAGTCGCGTGCTACCCGAGTCCAGTACGAGCCCCGCGTCAGAAATTTCGACGCACACGGGCGAGGGATACGGCGGCGACGATTCGATCCCCTCACCATACTCCAGGAACAGGCGCATCACAGCCCCGGCAGCCAGGTCGAGTTGGAAGTCAACGAGTAGCCATTTCACCCAGCGACGATCCGGGGACCATGTCGCCAGGCATACTGTCTGCAACGGCAGTATGCGACCATCATCCGTGACCAGTCGAATCGGCGCACCTGGTGCCAGTTCACCATCGGCGAAAGGGACGCCCTGGGAAACAGGCCAGCACGAGCGGTCCACGCCACCCGGTTCCGTTACAGCGAGCGCTATACGTTGCAGTTCTTCTCAGCCTCCGTCGAGCGTGACGGACATCCTAGGTCCCATATGGTGCGACGGCAAACTGGATGCTCACCCCGGGGATCGGCAAGTGGGTTGATTATCCGCCTAAGGAAAATCACCTTAGCGTTAAGGAGTCAAGATCGCGACCATAGCAGGAATCAAACCATGAAGGCGAAACTCACCTCCAAGGGGTCAGGTGACGGTACCGAAGGCATAGGCTTGATTTCTACGCAGTCGATGGTGTCCTGGTGGTCCGCGACCGTGGCTATCTGCGCGACTACTTCGAGTATCTGACGGGCACTGAATGACCGAGGCCTGGAACGAGGGTAGGCGAATCGACGCGGGCGAATTGCGCGACGTACGGCGGCGACCCGTGTCGCACCAAAGGACTACGGCGTTCGCGTTTCGAGCTGATGCATCGCGTCGGCGAATTGTCTGCAAAGGCTTGCGGCCGATGCGATCGCTGATGATGCCGGTGGGAACGGCAAACAAGCCTGACGCGAGGGGTGCCAGCCCCGCCATCTGACCGATGAAATCTTCCTGAAAGTCCAGCCGCGTCAGATACAGATTGCAGAGCAGAGACTGGATCATCATCCCCGCAAACAGAGGGATGCCGAACGGGAAGAAGCGGCGGACGTTTTCGTTGTACTCGCGGAGATTGAAGCCGCGAAACAGTTCGCTCACATGGGTTTCCTGAGAATGGCGTCCAGTTCCTGGTTGCCTGTCGGCAACGTCACGCCCTGGACCGAAGCACCGTGCTCCAGCAGCAGCCGTGCGACGGCCTCGCTGCCGAAGTAGGCCGCCGCGTGCAGCAGTGTCGTCCTCTCCCCAAGGGCCCGGGCGTAAACGCCGCCGCCATGGATCCGCTGCAGATCGAAGGCCTCTTTGCTGCGGTGAGAGTACCAGCTGGCAGGTGCCGTCGGCGTAAGGAGTCGGGTGCTCACCAGCAGGCTCGCGCCGAGAACGGGATGTACCGATACAAACGCATCATCGGGGATCGGCTCCAAGCCCAGCATGGCGAGTCCCAGAAGAAGGAAGCGCAGTGTCCTGCGATTCCCGGATGCATCAGTCAGGGAGCCACGGAAGCTGAAGCAGAAGACAACATCCAGGATGCCA
>CALFPI010000520.1 GCA_937919035.1 uncultured Gemmatimonadaceae bacterium | reverse complement strand
GCATCCAGTCGTTTGTCGACAAAGCCGAGGCGGCCACTCATGCCACCACTCATGACTGGGCTCCGACCTGGCGCACATTGACAAAGCCGCCACCAGCAGCCGAATCACGCGCCGCCAGACAGGCATAGACCGACTGCAGGCCCGTCTCGATCGGTGTACGCGAACAGCGTGTGCCGTGGACGACTCCGAGGAAATCATCGGCCAGAGCGATGTCGCCACCAAAGTGACTCATGTCTCCACTGGCGCGCTCCGTCGCCGAGAACGGATGATGATGGCGCACGCGCTTGAGTTCGTTGGCGTACCAGTCGAAGCTGACGGTGCCGGCATAACCACTGACCGTGGCACCGCGGGCGCCGGCATCACGCCGGGCGTAGAACACCTGCGAGTAGACGCCGTGACTGCCATCGGCAAATTCGAGCAGGGCACTGGAGCAATCCTCATTGAGTTGCTCGCCCGTGCCGCAGTCGACACTGAACAGACACATATGGTCCGTCAGTGTGCCGCCGGAACCGTTGCGCCGACGGTTCTCCGGGCTCTCCGGGCACGTGTCGGTCTCGTCACACTGCGAGCAGCGCAGGCCAGCGGGTTTGTCACCGCCGTAGATGCGCCCGCGTGTGGCCATGGCGGCAATCCGCGTCACCGACTGTCCCATCAGGTACATCAGGTAGTCGAAGTCGTGTGTTGCTTTCTGCAGAAACAACCCGCCCGTAACCGAGAAATCCCGGTAGGGCTGTTCCCAGTACCCCGTGCCGTAGGGTACGTAATTGACAGCATCCACGTGTAAGGCCTCGCCCACGGCGCCCGCCTCGATGTACTGACGGGCGAGCCTACACAGCGGCGAGACACGCAAGGGAAAACTGACAACAACGGGGCAACGAGAACCGTCAAAGGCATGTTCAAGAGCCACCGCCTGGTCCATTGTGATGGCAACCGGTTTCTCCAGAAACAGCGGCACCTCAAAGGCGGACAGTTCGCTGGCAATCCCTGCGTGCAGGTTGCAGCGTGTGCCCACAGCCACTGCGTCGAGTCTGGCGCCTCGCATCATGGCGTCGATGCTCTCGTAGAACACGACATCCCCACGATCACACTCCTGCAGGCGCTCGCGCACCGCCGCCTCATCCGGGTCGACGATGGCGACGACACGCAGGTCTGCATCGATCTGGCGGAAAGCTCCTGCGATCATGCCGTGAATGCGGCGGCCGTAGCCAACAACACCAAGCCTCGTCATCGCCACAGCTCCCCATCGTCATCTGCAGGCATCATGGTTCGTACGTAGTCCTCATCGAGTTCAGCCCCGAGGCCCGGTTTGTCGTTGAGCACGACATGGCCCTGCTCGATCAATGGTTCCCCTTTCAACAGGATGTTCTCCATGCCTTCATCGCGGAAGCGGTGGTATTCGAGGGCCAGGAAATTGGGCACGCTGGCACAGGTATGGGCGTCGGCCAGGGTGCTCAGCGGCCCGGAATTGTTGTGCGGCGCAAAGGGCACGTAGTAGATCTCGGCCATGTTGGCGATTTTGCGGCATTCGGACAGGCCGCCACACTTCGATATGTCGGGCATGATGATGTCGGCCGCCTGTTTCTCCAGCAGTTCTCGAAAGCCGTAGCGCAGGTAGAGGTTTTCGCCGACACAGATCGGCGTTCCACTGGCGGCTTTCACCTGCGCCAGGGCATCGATGTTTTCTGGCGGCACCGGTTCCTCCAGCCACATCAGATCCAGCTGCTCCACAGCGATCGCGATCTTCTGTCCGGCAACAACATCATAGCGGCCATGCAGATCGATCCCCAGATCCATGTGTGGACCCACCGCCTCGCGGATCTCGTGGGCCTCGGCGACGATGACCTCCAGTTCTGCCGGATGTACGGTCCAGTTCCAGCGATCCATTTTCTCCGGGCGGTTGGCGTCATCCAGATCGAACTTCATGGCTGTGAAGCCCGCCTCCCGCACCCGCTGTGCAGTCTCAGCGTAGTTGCCGCGGGCGCAATCCACGTACAGGCGCACGCGGTCGCGGAACTTGCCGCCGAGCAACCGATACACCGGCACACCGGCTGCTTTGCCCGCCAGATCCCACAGGGCGATCTCGATACCGGAGAGCGCCGAGATCGTGTGCCCCGACATGCCGCCACGGAAAATGAAGGCGCGGCGCACCTTTTCAAAGCACATATCAACGTCGCGTGGATCCTCGCCAAGGAGCAGGCCCTTCATGCTGTCGACGATCTGCCGCCAACCTGCGCCCTGATGGGAGAGTTCACCCGTTCCGTACAAACCTTCGTCGGTATACACGCGCACGTAACCAAAGCGCGCATCGCAGGTCTTGATGTCCGTGATTTTCATGACGGGTCCGCAACGCAGGTAAGAGGTGAGGCAGGCCGGGCGCGGAAGAAGCACCACGCCGTCGTCAACGGCACGACCACTGCGAGCCACAACAACGCCTGTCGCAGGGCCAACTTGGGGCTGAAGAACGACCAAGTGGGCGCCAGCAGCCAGCACCGTGAAATGCGACTCGGTTTCCAGAGATTGCACGACAACACCATCGAGCAGGGCCACGGGCAGCAGGATCAGGTGTTGCGGGGTCTGCAACAGCGGCCGTAGAAGAGGGTTGCGCCCAGCACGAGGGCCAGGCTGATCCACAGCAGGCTGGCACGCAGTACCGACAAATGCGGTTGCAGGACGATGTCGTGTGTTCCCGCATCCAACTCGAGGAGGGTGAACCCATCCGAGGTAACCAGCGGCCGCAGCAGGGCGCCATCCACGCGTACATCCACGTATGGGAAGTAGCCATAGGCCAGACGGGCAAAACAGCGCGCCGTCGTCTGCACCCGCAGTTCGACGCGTTGTGCCGCGACTTTGTGCGCCAGTACTGTAACGCCGGGGTCGGTGCCCAGATCGACGGCGGCTGGCAGGTCATCCACAAAGAATGTGCGACAGGTACGCGCCTTGGCGTCCACACCCATGCCTTCCAGCAGGGTGATTACCTGGGTCATGCCGGCTACATCCCGCGGGTCACTGTTGGCCAACAGCCGGTCCAGGTCCATGTGCAACATGCGCGACAGCGCCAGTGCCGAGGGTGGCGGTGGCGGCGCCAGCCGGGCCGACACATGAATGGGGGACGGGTCCGCCAACTCGAGACCGAGGGCCTGGCCGGAGGCCGTTCGTGACAACAAAAACCGCACGTTGAGCAGGGCCAGACCGGAGTAGACCGTCGGACCCACATCCAACTGCTCCTGTCCCGCACCCAGACTGCGGGCAACGGCTGTGTCGACAAGACGCTCGAAGGGGCGGACGAAACGGAACACCGAGCGCAGTTCCCCCGGATGGGGTCCATCGGGAATCGGTGTGTGTGTATTGAAGTAGAGCAGCCCCGTGGCGAGGAATCGGCTCATGCCGCCCCGGGCCCAGATGGTTCGGTAGTCGGGCAGTTCGCCCCGGGCTTCGTACTGGCGCGCTCTGGCCTGGAATCCCTCGTAGAATTTGACCGAGATCCCTGCGGTATCTACATCGCTGCCGGCGTCGCGGTAGGCCTGCTGGAAGGTGGTGGGACCCAGATCAGCGACGACGACAAGAGTTGCCAGACCGACAATACGCCGCCAGGAGCCGCCACTTCGGGCCCGACCCCACCTTCGAACCTGCACCTGCAGGAAGCGGATGCCGTGCCCCGCTGATAGCGCGAGGAAAAAGGAGACAAAGAGCAGATATCGACCTGCACCCAGAATTTCACTGTTGGGCAGCAGGCGAACGAGCGCTGTGCGGTAGCCGAAGACCATGATCAGCCCACCGAGCAGGCAGATGGCGGCGGCAATGGCACCCGAGGAGCGGCGGAATGTCCAGTGCCACATTCCGGCAACAACACCGACGCTGGCGAGTCCCACCAGGGACAGGCCCAGATAGCCTCCGTACCAGTTGAACTCCGCCGCGCTTGGAGGCCACAGCCAGAAGCGGAAATTTGACCACACCAGCACATGCCACCAGCTCGGATCCGGCGTTCCGACCAGGCTGTATTCGCCATCCCCGAGACCGGTGAAGCCCTTGTCCAGCCACATGGGCAACACGAGCGCTGCACCGACTGCCAGGGCGGTCGCCAGGGTTACGGTGGGCAGGCTCGCACGCGCCCAGGTCGGCCAGCCATCAGCCAGCAGCCGGGCCAGGCTGTAGAGGCCGGTAAAGGCACAGGCCCAGTAGCCGAATCCGGGATGGGCGAGCACGAGAACGCCGAGCAACGCGCCGCCGAACAAAGCCGTTGGCAACCCCCGGTGAGCCTCGCGAAAGGACAGGGCGCGCTCCACGGCCCAGATCGGCCACGGCAACAGGGCATAGACGATGGACAGTTGCAGGCGACCCATGATGAGCACGTGTTGCGCGTGCCAGAAGCAGAGCACAAAGGCCAGGCCGGCGATGAAGGCGGCCCCCCGACGGCAACCGCCAGCTCGTGCGGCGGCATAGGCGCCCAGGCCCGACAGCACATGACAGCTGGCGAGCACAATCTTCAGACTCAGATAGGTGTCGCCGAGCAGCAGATTCAGCAGGCCTACGAGCCAGAAAAAAACGAAGCCGTAGAACTGCATGTAGGGCGAGCCCGTGCCCAGGTAGTAGGTCCAGAAGGGCAGCTGGCCAACGGCCATGGCTCGGGCCGTGATGTCGGCGTAGGCAATGTGTTGCGACGAGTCTGCCGCCCAGTTGAACAGGCCTGGGCTCAGGTAGTAGCGGACAAATACCAGCGAACTGGCCAGCAGCAGCCCGATGGTGGCACCTTCGCTGCGACAGACGGAGCCCAGGAAGCGGCTCAGGTGCGCCCCACGGACTTCAGCGATGGCCACTGCCATACAAAGGGCCACGATCAGTCCCAGCAACAGCCCATCGACGGGACCCAGAGCGACCTGGTCACGGATGGCGCGCCAGTAGCCGCCGATCTCGAGGTAGCTGACCGACGCGGCCAGGGGCTGGAATTTCGTCATCGTGATGTACTGAAAGAGGACGAGCAGCCCTGCCAGAGCGCCTAACAGCCAGCGGACAATCAACGCCATTCGTGTTTCGGGTAGCGTCTTGCCAGCTCCTTGCGTAACACGGGGTAGGTGTGCTCCCAGAAGCCCTGCAGGTCATCGGTAACCTGCGCCGGGCGAGAGTTGGGCGCCAGGATCTCGAGCAGCACGGAGCTGCGACCACCGGCCACTCTGGGCGTGGCCTGCAGGCCGTAGAGGTCCTGAATCCGCGCCCGGCCACGGGGCGGCTCGCCCGGAGTGTAGGCGATCTTCATGCGGTGTCCATTCGGCAAGCGGATGCGTTCGGGGGCCATCTGTTCGACAAACTGCTGATCTGCCCAGCTCATGGCACCGCGCAGGTGGTCGAGGACCGGCGCACGACGCACAGCACTGAAGCGCGTGTTGTCGCCGACGATCTCGCCGTAGACGACGGCCAGATCGTCACTATCATAGGCCAGCAGGTGGCGCTCGGGAAACCACGAGGCCACGCAACGAACCCGAGCCAGCCAGGCCTCCGTTGCCTCGTTCCAGGTGTCGAAACGCAGAGCGCCGACAACGAACCGTGCCGCCAGCAGTTGACCGGCGGCGGCTCGGTCGCGTGGCACACGACGCACGGGCTGCAATGCCAGGGCGCCAAAATACAGCGCCTCGACCTCGATGACAGCCGCTTCCTGCTGGTCCCAGAAAAGCTCCACGCGCGCTTCGACGCGGCCCGGCAGCAACTGTTGAATCCACGCCGGCTCCACGGCCGTCGCCAGTGACACCAGCGTATGCACGCCGCCCCCGTCGGCACGTGGCGCCTCGACCTCTCGCGCCTCGACAACGACCAGCACCGGGGCATCCCCCACGGCAGTGTCGCGATCCAGAACTACGCGCCGCCGCCCATCCATTTCGCAGGTGCGTTGCTCGAGGTCGCGGCGCAGGGCCACGTGATCGGCATAACCTACGAGCAGGCAGCGGGCCAGTTCGGCATCGGCCTGCTGCGTCTGCGCAGCGGCTCCACTCGATGTCAGGCGGTCGATGATGGCGCCGTACTGGCGTGCGGCCCGGTCCACGTCACGACAGGCCCCCGCATTCAGGCCGATCTCATTGCAGCGCTCCACATCAAAGCGCGCCTGCCGGGCGGCGTTGAACGCACGCTCGCGTACGCCGACGTCCGACGGCCAGTCACGCTCCGGGGGCGTGCGGTAGCGTTGCGCCAGGGGCCGCCGCAGGATGTCGCGCTCGGCAATGAGCGCCGCCCACACGGCAGCTCGACGGCCCACCCCGCGGCGACTGGCCTCCAACAACATCCGCGCCAGCCGTGGGTGGGCGGGCAGATCGACCATGACCTTGCCCTCCGCAGTGAGCGAACCGTCCTCATGGATCGCCCCCAGGTCGAGAAGCAGGGACCGGGCCTGCGCCAGGCGCGTGGGCGGCGGTGAATCGAGCCAGCAGAAATCACCGACATCGACGCCCAGAGCCTGCAGTTGCAGTACGGCCTCGGAAAGATCGACCCGTTGGACTTCGGGTGTGTCTGTCTCCGGCCGGGCGTAGGCCTCGGCCCGCGGCCACAGCCGTATGCAGATACCCGGCGCCGTGCGTCCCGCCCGTCCCGCACGTTGCAGGGCGGAGGCTTGAGAAATTCGTTCCACCAGCAGCGCATTGACGGCGCGTATTGGATCGTACCGATGCACCCGTGCCAGGCCTGAATCGATGACACAGCCGATGCCATCGATGGTGATTGATGTCTCAGCAACATTGGTCGAGACAATGATCCGGCGCGCCGCCGACGGCTGTACGGCCCGGTCCTGTTCAGCCGGGGGCAGGTTGCCGTGCAGAGGTAGCACCTCGACGGCCCCATCCTTTGCGTGCAGTCGGCGCCGGCAGGCATCGACGGTGCGCCGGATCTCATGGGTTCCCGGGAGAAAAAGCAGCGCGTCCCCCGTACCGCCCTCATCAAGCCAGCGGCGCACGGCGGCGGCGGCACGTTCCCACACGGGAGTTTCGCTGGGGGCCTCGTCATAGCTGATGGTTACATCGAAAGTCCGACCCTCGGCAGCGATGCTGGGGCAGGAGAGAAACGCCGCGAGCCCCCCGGCCTCCAGCGTCGCCGACATGACGACGAGTTTCAGCTCCGGCCGGGATCCGTCGCGCAACTGGCGGCACAGGCCCAGACTGAGGTCGGCGGTGATGCTGCGTTCGTGGAACTCATCGAGGACGACGGCACCGACGCCGGTAAGCTGGGGATCAGCCAGCAACTGGCGCAGAAAAAGCCCCTCGGTGAGAAACAGGATCCGCGTCTCGGCGCCGACGTGGCGCTCGTGCCGTGTCTGAAACCCGACGAGGCCCCACACCTTGCTGCCGAGTTCGGCGGCGACGCGCTGGGCCACGAGTCGCGCCGCCAGTCGGCGCGGTTGCAGTACGAGAATGCGGCCCACAACGCCGGCCCGCAGCAGCATCTGCGGTACCTGCGTGGTTTTTCCTGAACCGGTGGGCTCACAGGTCGAGCAAGCTCTTTGGGGCATCGGTATGAACATCGAGGTAGCGTTGGATCAACTGTCGTGTCTGCGGCGGCAGACGCTGCAGATGCGCGGCAGCTCCCAGCGCCTCCCGCTGGCCGTGTTCGTGCATCATCACCGGGTACTCCGCTTTCCAGTAGGCCGCATGCAGCGTCTGGCGTGGGTGTCCGTCGGGGTTCCAGCCCCGGTGCCAGAGATTGGCATTGTAGTACAGGATGTCCCCCGGCTCCAGCCTCACCTCGATGCCGGCGGCGATGGTCCCATCCACACCTGCACGGGCGGCGGCGATCTCTTCCGCCGTCGAAGCTCGCAGATGGGATGCGGGAACGACATGCAGAAAGTTATCCCCGTCCAGCAGGGGCGCGTTGAACTGGATGAGGCACCCATGATGGCGACGCAGGAACTCGGCTTCGTCGTTGGCGCCGGGTTTGCCGATGTCGCGATGCCAGGCCATGCGGTAGCCATGACCGGCGCCACTGGCGAGCATGCCGAACAGGCTGTGTCGCGCTGGTCCCTGCAGCAACACCTCGAGGTCGACGGCGACATCATCCGCAAGCCACTGGCCCCAGGCGGGATGATATTTGTCCGGGTGCATCATGTGACTGATGCGATCCGGCACCCCGGCTGCCGCGTCGATCCAGGTGATCGTACAGGCACCAGTGCTGGCCCGTTCGAGCAGATCCGCCACACCCTCCCGCAGCGACTGCACGCGTCGCCGCGAAAAGGCACCGGCCAGCAACAGATAGCCGTCACGGTCCAGCGCTTCTTGTTCTGCGGTACCGATGCGCATGTCCTTTTGCCCCATAGGTTCGCGGTTGCCCTCGGCCCCCGTGTCTTCTACCATCTGCACTCCCGCTTTCCAAAGGACGTCAGAGATGACAGAACAGGCCACACCCGAGCTCGTTGTTGCCAAGCGCACTCTCGTCGGTGAGGGATCCCTGTGGGACCCGGCAGACAAGGTCCTCTACTGGCTCGACATCCTCAGCCACGAACTCTACATCTACGATCCGGCAACCGGGGCCCATCGCACGATCCCCACCTGCCAGGCAGTGGGTACCGTTGTCAAGCGCGCCGCAGGAGGTCTGGTGCTGGCGTTGCACAACGGCTTCGCCTTTCTCGATCTCGACAGCGAAAAGATCACTCCCATCGCCGATCCGGAACGCAGCATACCGGCGAACCGTTTCAATGACGGCAAGTGTGATCCTGCGGGTCGCTTCTGGGCAGGCACGATGGACTTTGGTTGCGCCGCAGATGCCGGGGCCCTCTACTGTCTGGACACGAACCTCGAGGTTACGGAAAAACTCAGGCCCGTGACGATCTCCAATGGCATCGTCTGGACGGCGGATGCCAGCACGATGTACTACATCTGCACCGCAGCCAATACGGTACGCGCTTTCGACTACGACATCGACACGGGTGACATCTGCAACGAGCGGGTCGTGATCACCAACGAAGGCGAGGGCGGCTTTGATGGCATGTCGATCGACGCGGAGGACAAGCTCTGGGTGGCGGTCTACGGCGGCTGGGGTGTGCGGCGCTACGATCCTGTCAGCGGGGCGCTGCTGCGGGACCTGCGCCTGCCCATCGAGTGTGTCACCTCCTGCGCCTTCGGCGGCGACAATCTGGATGAGTTGTATGTAACGTCAGCCGTGGCTGGCTTCGATGCGAAAAAACTGGCCCAGCAACCTCTGGCTGGGAGCCTGGTGAAGATCGACCCCGGCGTGCAGGGCGTCGCCGCTTTCAGTTTCGCCGGGTAAGCGACCGCATCAGTGCCGTGCCGCGCGCCAGCGTTCCAGCACCTGGCTCAGGGGCACGGCGCGGCGCTGGTGGCCATCGCGGCCGGTGACCGTCGTGGCCATGAACAGCGAATTGAGGATGGCCTCTTCGGTGGCCTCGGCAATGGCGACAAAGGGCACGTCGATGCGGGCTTCGGTTTCCTGCAGGGCTCGCCGCATGCCCTGCTTCTGCGCCGCTTGCCTCCACGTCGTCGAGAAGCCGATGACGTAGTCGCCGCTGCCGTGACCGCCGCTGCCGCCGCTGCGAGCCAGGCCAAAGGTGGCGCGTCTGGCGACCCGGTCCAGATGGGCACCACACAGGGGTATGTCGGTGGCGAAAATGATCATGATCGAGGCCCCCGCGGGTTCATCGGCGCCACTGACATCCGCCGCCAGGTCCGGCATGCGTACACCATCCACGGTAAGGGTGCCGCCGAAGTTGGATTGCACCAGTACACCCACAGTGGCCTGCTCAGCGCCAATTTCGACCACTCGGGAGGACGTGCCGATGCCGGCCTTCCAACCAAAAGCCCCCATGGCGACGCCGCCACCGACAGACCCTTCGTCCACGCTACCACTGACGGCGGTGGCGATGGCCTCCATGGCATGATGGGGCCGAACGTGTAGTCCG
>CALFPI010000519.1 GCA_937919035.1 uncultured Gemmatimonadaceae bacterium | reverse complement strand
GGCATCTCCGTACCTTTCGGACGCTGCGGCATCGACGGGCGCCCCCTGGAGCATGCGCGGATCTACCATGCGCAAGAGGCATGGATCGACGTCATCGGGCCCGAAGGCGCATGCTCAATGGCCGTCGCGGAAGGCGAGACGATTCTGGTGGAGCCCGGTGTTTTTGTGCGTTTTCGTGGGCGTCCCCGTCTGGGTCGACGGGTTCTGGTGGCCTTCCAGACCGAGGACCGTTCGCCGCTTGCCGGCCACGCAGCGCCCTTGATCGGTGCCGGCGAAACGGTGCCGGTGGAAGCCGGCGCCCGACTGGCCTGCACGACCGCCGCTTTTGAGGCCCTGCGCCTCGATTCTGCCGCCGCGAGATCCCGTCTGGCCGAACTCTTTTCAGGCATGGCGGCGGTGGTTGAGAACAATCCTGAAGTTACAGCCGCACAGGAAGCAGCAAGAGACTCCGGCAGTTATGCCGCGGGGGCGTCGGCGGATCTGTTCGAGGCTGCTCGAGCGATGTTGACCCAGGAAGTGATTGAGAGAATCCGTACAGCGGATCCTGCCGTCTTCCGCTTTCCGGGGATGTTCGGGGCGGTGGCGCCGCTGTTCCCCTTGCTGGAGTCCTGATCCGGCGGGATCTTGATTCCGCCCGAATCTGCCTCGCGCCCGTCTGAGCCAGGCTCGGAAGAAGCGGGCTGGAAGCGGACCTACTGTGTTGCGCGGTTCGGTCCCGGGGCAACTCCGGTGCGGCTTCGTCGATTCGGTCACGGCCAGGAGCGACACTCTCTGTGAATCGCTGATGATCCGCTCATGACGCGCTGTTGTGTTCTTGATCTGTTCCCTGCCAGGTCACTTCCAGATCTCATCTTTTATCTAAATATATGTGACATAAAGTATTGTAAGAGAATGGGATAGAACTATGCAGAGGCTGCACGAACCGCTTCCATTGATTCGGGGTTCACGAGGCTTGTCGTATCCCCTGGATCGTCGTTGAGATAGGCAGCCCGCAGGACGCGTCGCATGACTTTTGCATTTCGAGTTCGTGGCAGATCAGCGACAAACAGGATTCGTCCCGGGCGCAGTGGGCGGCCCAATTCGAGGGCGACAGTGTCACTCAGAGTGATTCGCAGGTTTTCGTCTGCAACCGATCCTGGGGTGAGAATGCAGAAGCAGACGACGTCGGCACCCTTCACTGGATGTGGCACGCCGATGGCACCCGCTTCCATGACCGCCGGGTGGCTGACGAGGACCGACTCGAATTCGGCCGGGCCGACGCGCTTGCCGGCAACATTGATCGTGTCGTCCGATCGTCCCATGATCCACCAGTGGCCGTCATCATCCACCATGGCCCAGTCGCCATGAACCCAGGTCCCGGCAAATCTGCCCCAGTAGGTCTGCAGGTAGCGCTCGTCCCCGGCATCATGCCAGAAACCCCTCGTCATACCGATCCAGGGCGTACGAATAACCAGTTCGCCCACTTCATTGCGTACCGACTGGCCGTCGGCATTGACGACATCGACGGCCAGGCCCGGGCAGGGCGCCCCGAAGGCGGCCGGTTTGATCGGCCGCAGAGGGTTGTCCATCAGAATTCCGCCACTGATCTCGGTGCCACCTGAATAGTTGATGATGGGCACGTTGCTGCCGCCCACACGCTCGAACAGCCAGTGCCATGGGTCCGGGTTCCAGGGCTCACCTGTGGACGCGAAACATTTCAGGGTGGACAGGTCTTTGTGTTCTAATTGATTGTCCCCAAATGATTTGAGGGATCGTATCAGCGTCGGTGAAAGCCCGACCTGGTGCAGTCTGTGGCGTTCAATCATGGCCCAGAGCCGATCTGGCCCCGGCCAGTCCGGCGCTCCTTCGTAGACGAAGGCCGTGGCCCCGAGGATGGTTGCTCCGAAGACGAGCCATGGCCCCATCATCCAGCCCATATCTGTCACCCAGTGGATGCGATCGCCGGCATGGACATCGATGCCGAAGCTCATGTCCTGGGCACCCTTCACGGGAAATCCGCAATGGGTATGTACCGCACCTTTGGGCCGCCCCGTGGTGCCAGAGGTGTAGATGATCATCAATGGATCCTCAGCGGCCGTGTCCGCAGGGGCGCAGACCGGTGAGGCATCAGGTACGACGTCGTGCCACCAGTGATCTCGTCCCGGCTGCATATCGACACTGATACCGGCGTGGCGCAATACCAGGACAGAGGTGACCGACGGAGCCTTGAGCAGCGCCGCATCGGCCAGGGGTTTGAGTGCCACTGTGGCGCCCCGCCGGGAAAAACCATCTGCCGTGATCAGTCCCCTGGCCCCGGCATCTGTCAGGCGTTGCGCCACAGCACCGGCGCCGAAGCCCGAAAACAGGGGCAGGATCACGGCTCCCATGCGAGCCAGGGCCAGCAGAGCAACGACGATCTCCGCCGTCATCGGCATGTAGAGGCCGACGCGGTCCCCCTGGACGATGCCGAGAGCGCTGAGGGCGTTGACGCAGCGCCCCACATCGGCGGCCAACTCCGCATAGGTCAGGGTCTGGTGCGTACCGTCTTCGAGTTCGGCGATCAGCGCCGGGCGTTGGGCCGTGGCCGGGGACTCCAGCCATCGGTCCAGGCAGGTTGCGGTGATGTTCAGGCGGCCCCCCGGGCACCACACCGGCCGCTCGATACCGTGGCTCAGATCAACCGCTTGTTGTGGTGGGACGGAGAAGCGGATCCCAAGAAAATCGAGCACGGCCCCGGTAAACCACTCCACATCTGCCGTGGAGCGCTCCATGAGGGCGTCGAAGGATGGGAGATCCCAGCGGTCGAGAAAAGCCTGCAGGTTGGATCCGCCGATATGGTCGGCATCCGGTGTCCAGGCGATGGCACCGGTGCCGGGCCTGGACCCGTGCCTGGACCCGTGCACGTTTTGCTCACTGTCGTTATCGTGAATGGTCATAACTCTTTCTGCAGATTCATGTTTGAACGGAGA
>CALFPI010000518.1 GCA_937919035.1 uncultured Gemmatimonadaceae bacterium | reverse complement strand
CATCGGATTCTGTTCTGGCTCCTGGGCAGTTTCTCGTCGCGGCGCTGGGAACACGTGCACATGGTCTGGCCCTGGGCGCTGGCAGGTGGTGTGACGCTGCAGTTCTTCGCCCGTGATCTCAATGTCTTGCTCCAGGGAGAAGAGAATGCGCAATTCCTTGGCGTCGATGTGGATCGTGTCAAACGACTGCTGCTGGTGATCACGGCGCTGCTTACGGCGGCAGCGGTATCCGTCAGCGGTATCATCGGCTTCGTCGGACTCATTGTACCGCACGTGATGCGCCTGCTCGTCGGGCCCGACCATCGACAGTTGTTGCCCGCATCCATGTTGGGCGGCGCGATTCTGATGGTTGCTGCCGATATGCTGGCGCGGACCCTCATCGCCCCGGCAGAGGTCCCCGTGGGCATCATCACGGCACTCATCGGCTGTCCTTTCTTTCTCTATCTCCTCAGTCGTCGTCGCGATGTGGCCGTCTGAGGTATCCTCGACGGAGCCCACGCAATGGTCAATCTGACGAAGATCTACACACGCACGGGGGATGCAGGCACAACCCGCCTGGGCAGCGGTGCAGCTGTTGCCAAGACGGACAAACGGGTCGACGCCTTTGGTGATGTGGACGAGACGAATGCGGCCATTGGCGTAGTTCTGACGATGGCACCATCGCCGGCGACGCGGGAGGTGCTCACAATCGTGCAGAATGATCTGTTTGATCTGGGTGCCGATCTCTGCGTCCCGCTGTCAACGCCGACGGGGGAGCGCGCGCCCCTTCGTGTCACGGCCGCTCAGGTTGAGCAGCTGGAAGCTGCGATTGATGCGGCCAATGCCGATCTCGAGGACTTACGCAGTTTCGTACTGCCTGGCGGTACAGCTGCCGCGGCGGCGCTGCACGTGGCTCGAACCGTATGCCGCCGTGCCGAGCGCCGGGCGTGGGATCTGGTGTCGGAGACAGGGGCCGGCACCGTCAATACGCAGGTGCTGATCTACCTGAATCGTCTGTCCGATCTGCTCTTCGTGCTGTCTCGGTCGGAAAACGCCGTCACTGGCGTCGGTGATGTGTTGTGGCAACCCGGAGGCGGCACGGCACCATGACGTCTGTGGGCACAGCGCCGGCGGGCCGAACGCCCGCGGTGATGGTCCTCGGAACCCATTCCAATGCCGGCAAGAGTGTTGTTGCCACGGGGCTCTGTCGGCTGCTGGCACGGCGCGGTTATCGGGTGGCGCCGTTCAAGGCGCAGAACATGTCAAACAATGCCGGTGTCACCGCTGCAGGCGGAGAGATGGGCCGGGCCCAGTTCGTACAGGCTGAGGCGGCGGGCATTGAGCCGCATACCGACATGAACCCGGTACTGCTCAAGCCGGAAGCGGGCCACCGCAGCCAGATCATTGTTGATGGTGTGGTCTATGGTCATCTGGACGCCTCCAACTGGCGGGAGTTGAAGCCGATGTTGTGGCGTCACGTACGCGCCGCCTATGACAGACTGGCACAGCGTTTCGATGTCATCGTCCTCGAAGGCGCAGGATCGCCGGCCGAGATCAACCTGAAGGCGGAAGACATGGTGAATCTCGCCATGGCCAGGCACGCGGCGGCGCCGTGCCTGCTCGTTGGGGACATCGATCGGGGTGGGGTCTTCGCCGCCCTCGCAGGAACCATGCTGGTGCTGGAACCTGAGGAACGACGTCAGGTCAAGGGTCTGCTGATCAACAAGTTTCGCGGCGATCCGGCGCTGCTTGGTGATGCTCTGGAGCGCCTGCGGGAACTGGCCTTTGATACGCCCTGTCTCGGGGTCCTGCCCTATCTGCCGAATCTGGCGATCGCGGCAGAGGACGCCGAATCCTTCAGCACAGCCGGATCGCTCCCGGCGACTTGTGATATCGCCGTCGTTCAGGTTCCACATATTGCCAATTTCGATGACTTTGACCCCCTCGTACACGAGCCCGGGGTGCGTTTGCGCTGGGTGCGGCATCCGCAGCAACTGGGTTCTCCTGCTGCTGTGATTCTGCCCGGAACCAAGGCAACCCTTGCCGATCTGGCATGGATGCGTTCGCTCGGCTGGGATGGTGCCATCCATAAGGCTCTGGCTGGAGGGACGCAGGTCGTGGGTGTGTGTGGAGGCCTGCAGATGCTGGGCAACGTGATCACCGACCCCGACGGCGTCGAGTCGAATCCGGGCGCATCGAGTCCTGGACTGGGCTTGCTCCAGGTGGAAACCAGTTTTCGTCGCGGCAAGCAGACATCGCAGGCTGTGCTGCAAGTTGGCACGGAACGGATTGAGGGGTATGAGATCCATGCGGGCGCAACGACACGGGCTCCGGGGACCAAACCCTTCGGTCACATCGTGCGCCGATCCGGGACGGACGTCGACGTCGAGGACGGCGCTGTTGGGCATGGCGGCGCGGTCTGGGGAACCTACCTGCATGGCATCTTTCACCATCAGGGCTTCCGTCGTCACTGGTTGCAGGATGTTGGTTGGCAAGGGCAAGAGGGAATTGTCACTAGTGTCCCCGATGTCGAGTATGACCGCGTCGCAGATGCCGTGGAAGCCGCTGTTGGCTGGCCGCTGCTCGAGTCTTTCTTGTTCACAACAGACTGAGTTGTACTTTCCACAAGCAATCTGCATTCATGACTCAAATCCGGGAGTTGATACGTTGATCGGCAAGCAAACGTTCCTCATGGCGATTGTCGCCTGTCTCTTGGCAGCCTGCGGTCAGAACTACAGTGACAAGCCTGCGGATGCGGCCCTGGCAGAGAAGGGCCTGACGCCGCTCAATGGCAATCACGGGACGGCTGCTCCCGTCGTTCCCGCCGCTCCGACCTATGCTGCCAGCGAGAGTGCAGACGGCGGAAAGATCTGGGCCGGCGTCGCTACGCGGGTTCCTGACGGTTGGGTGTCGGAAACGCCGGCAAGCAGTATGCGTCTGGCTCAGTATGCCATACCTGCCGCCCACGGTGGGGAGGGTGCCAGTCTCGCGGTGTTTGCCGGCAACATGGGCAGTGTGGATGACAATGTGTCGCGCTGGATCGGACAGGTCAGCCAACCGGATGGCAGCGATTCCGCATCGAAGGCGAGGCGTTGGGAGGCCGCTAGTGAAGGTGGCCTCGCCGCGACATTCGTTGATGTCAGTGGAACCTTCAGCGGCGGCATGGGTATGGGTGGCGAGGGGGCGGTGGCGGACTATCGGGTTCTGGGTGCCATCGTCAATACGGGCAGCACGTTCCTTTATCTGAAGCTCACCGGACCCGGAAATGAAGTCGCCGACGTGCACAAAGCGTTTGAGCAGATGGTTATGAACATGCGGGCGGGCTGATCATGAGCGTCACCTACACGTCGCTGGAAGACGAGTTCGGTGATGTCGTGGGCAAGGCTCGCCGGGGTCAGGAGTTATCCCTGGCAGCGCTCTCCGAGACCAGCGGCGTCGATGTGCGTGCGATCGAAGCGATCGAAGCCTACGCGGGG
>CALFPI010000517.1 GCA_937919035.1 uncultured Gemmatimonadaceae bacterium | reverse complement strand
GGAACATGACACGGCCAGTGCCCTGCATGTTTCGCACCAGACGGCTCTGGGCCTGTTTCCGCAGGTCGTGCTGGCAACTCCCATGGCTGTCGGCATCAGCGAACATTGGATGGAATGGCCCGGAACTCTGAGTCTGCGCCCGGAGACGTTTTTCCAGGTCGCCTTTGACACCTGCGAGAGCCTCGCCCGCCACGGCATCGAGCACATCCTGGTCTGTAATGGTCATGCTGGCAACGGGCCACTGCGTAACGAGGTCGCTGGTTTCGGCGAAAAACTCGGCATCGACATACAGTTTCATTCCTATTGGGAGGCGTACACCAAGGAGTTCGTCGCCGAACACCTGGAATCAGGTGACTGCCCGGCCCATGCCGCCGAGTTCGAGACCTCCATTGCTCTGGCAGCCTTTCCGGAGAACGCGCACTGGGACGGCGTCGATTACGCAGCAGAAACCTTCGACATCCAGAACGAGAACTACCGGGATCAGGATGCGCCCTATCACTTTGCGGCGCGCGACCTGGCGACGCCGCACAAGGGTCGTATCATGATCGACACCGCCGTCGAGTGGGTCACGACGCGCATGACGGAGATGATGGCAGGTGACGCGAAGTGAAGCGGCAGGACCCGGGCATCGAGCGTGTGGTGCGCGCCCCACCCAAAGTCGGCGTCTTCGGTATCGGTCTGGAGGCGTACTGGGGCCAGTTTGAGGGGCTCCACGACCGCCTCGTGGGTTACCAGGCCCAGGTCGAAAGTCGCCTTGCAGGCTTCGGCGTCGATCTCGTTTCGGCGGGCCTGGTGGACACGGCACCACGGGCGCGTGCAGCGGGTGAGTTGTTTTCACGGGAGGGCGTGGACCTCATTGTCTGCTACGTGGCGACCTATGCCACGAGCAGTCAGGTCCTGCCCGTCGTCCAGCAGCGGCGGGTGCCGGTGCTGGTCCTCAATCTGCAGCCCACGGCGCAACTGGATTATCCGAACGTGGATACGGGAGAATGGCTGGCCAACTGCTGCGCCTGTTGCGTGCCGGAGCTGTCCTGTGCCTTCGCCCGGGCCGACATCGACTTCAATGTTGTCTCTGGGCACCTGTTCGAAGAGGCGCCCCCGGGGTCCAGTCTCGGGCCCGCATGGAGCCAGATCGAGGACTGGTGTATCGCGGCCATCGCCGTGGGCACAGTACGCACGGCGCGTTTCGGCTTTCTCGGGCACACCTATCCCGGCATGCTGGACATGTACACCGATTTCACCATGGTCCATGCGCAGTTGGGGGCTCATGTCGAAGTGCTGGAGATGTGTGACCTGAAGACTCGCGTCGATGCGGTGACGGATCCGGAGATCGCCGCCAAACTCGAGGTGGTCCGGCAGGTCTTCGACATCCAGGCGGGGGTGACCGATGGCCCCCTCCTGTGGTCGGCTCGCGTCGCCTGCGGCCTGGACCGCTTGATCGCAGACTTTGAACTGGACGGTCTTGCCTATTACTACCGCGGCCTCGACGGCAACGAGTACGAAGAGCTGGGAGCCAGCCTCATCGTCGGCAACAGCCTGCTCACGGCTCGTGGCATTCCTTGTGCAGGCGAAGGGGATCTCAAAACCTGCATCGCCATGCTGCTGATGGATGCACTGGAGGCGGGTGGTTCGTACACCGAATTCTATGCGATGGATTTTGTCGACAATTTTGTGCTCATGGGGCACGATGGTCCGGGGCACATCGCCATCAGCGACAGCCAGCCACAGCTGCGTCAGCTCGAACTGTTTCACGGCAAGCGTGGCGCCGGCGTCTCCGTGGAGTTCAAGGTGAAGAACGGTCCCATTACCATTCTCGGCCTCACCCAGACTCGAGATGGCAACATGAAATTGATTGCTGCAGAAGGAGATAGCCTACCGGGCCCAATCATGCAAATCGGCAACACCAACAGCCGCCTGCAGTTTGGCCTGGGACCGGCGCAGTTCATGGATGCCTGGTGTACACAGGGCCCAACCCACCACGTCGCCCTCGGCGTCGGCCACCAACTGCGGCGGCTGCGCAAGGTGGCCCGGTTGCTCGGCATCGATCTGTCCATAACCGGTGATTGAGCCGCGTATGCACAACATCATCCGTCAGACACTGGCATCCGGTGGACCCTCCGTGGGCAGTTGGCTGAATCTTGGGGCACCACTGGCAGCCGAAATCATGGCCGCCGCCGGCTATCCGTGGTTGTGCATCGACGCTGAGCATACACCCTACGACATGGACTCGATTGCCCATATGTTGCGCGCCATCGAGTCCCGCGGCGCCCTGCCCCTGGTGCGAGCCTGGGATCACGCGCCACAGACGGCAGCTCGGCTGCTGGACGCGGGCGCTCGCGGGATCTGCTTTCCCCATGTCAGCACCCCTGAACAGGCGCAATCCCTGGCCCGATCCATGCGCTACCCGCCACGGGGCATCCGCTCCATCGGTTCCAGCCGCTGCTCGACGCTTTCTCCGGACTATCGCACACGCGCAGATGACGATCTGCTGTGTATCGTGCAGATCGAGGACATGGAGGGCATCGGCAACGCGGAAGCCATTGCACGAGTGCGGGATGTCGACATCGGTTTTCTCGGGCCGACGGACCTGGCAGCGTCCATGGGTGTCGAGTCTGGGAGCGCCGAGCATGAGCAGGCGTTGCAGAGCTTCCGTGAGGGCTGTGCGCGGGTGTTAAGGGACATCTTGTCTATACCCGGGTTTCAGGGACGCAAATACATCACCGAGTCCGGGCGCCTGCCCCATCGGTACAGTTACGGCACGGCCTCATCCTCACGCCATATGATGCACGACCCGGTCTGGGCATCC
>CALFPI010000516.1 GCA_937919035.1 uncultured Gemmatimonadaceae bacterium | reverse complement strand
CCGGCGAGTTGAGAACCGGCTGCTACAGTGTATTGGAGTCATCACGGGCAGCTGTGCTGACCTCCGTGGCCAGCAACATGCAATCGCGGGGCCAGCAACGATTGCGCGTGACCCTTGCTATTGCCCTCGGCCCGGGGCTATATTCAGCAACACCCTAGTAAAACAAGTAGTTCCCCAGTATCCTCCTCCCCCTGCAGCACCCCGCGCCCCCTCCCCGGGCCCACCGCGGTGAGCCGGCATTAGCCCGGCTTCCTGGAGTTGACGGATGAGTATGTACGCCTGGGACCTGCAGGTTGTTCCCGGACCACCAAGAGCTGATCTCCAGAGACGCGTCCTGGAAGAGTGGCTGAGCAATCCCTTTCTCGACGACGACGCCATGGCGCTGTCGCTGCGCCTGGGGGATCCTGTCGCCGCTCTCGAGGACGCACTGGCATCTCTGTGCGGCACAGGGCTTCTGCGGGCGACCGGCACCGGGTTCATGCTTGCTCTGGACCGTGGTGGTACGCTGCCCACGTTCGCGCCATCGAATGTGGTCGCCATTGCTGAGGCCGCCGCTGGCTACGCCGCGCCGAGCCCTCCCGGCGACACGCCGCAGACCACGACACATGACGGCGCTTCGGTGCAACTGGCCTCGTTGTCGGGCGCCATAGCGATCGATCCGATGACGGAAGCCGACGTCGACGAGGGTGACGAGCTTCTCGACCTGTTGGCGCGGGATCGGGTTGATACGCTGACACGAGAGATCGAGCAGACCCTCGCCGGATTGCTGCCTGGAAAGGATATCGCCGGATCCGATCTGATTGAGGCATTGCCCTTCGGCATGATCGTCCTGTTGGCTACGGGGGCTCGAGAAATGGTGAATCTCCGGGCGGCCGATATGCTTGGCGTGACACGCGGACAGGTTGACGGGGCGACTTTCGAGATGATCACAGGCGTGAACCCATTGTCGGCGCTCGACGCAACGGTGCCGCTCTCCTTTTCGCTGACGGAGCCCCACTCGATCGAGGTGACGCTGCGGGGTCATCGGCTGCCATCGGGTGAGGTCATCCTCATTCTGCTGCGCGACGTCTCGCTGCTCGAAGAGGTTTCGCAGATTCAGGCCGAAGTGCAGGAGGAACTCTTCCAGCGATTGAAGGCAGAGGTTGTTGAGCCCTTGGCGATGGTTGAGCGCTTTCTCGAGAAGCCCGATGCAGACCGGCTCGTGCAGGCGCGCATCGCCATGGAACAGATCAACTGGTTCCTGCAGGAATTTTTTCTGCAGGGCGGTGAGGAGAACTGAGGCAGCCCATGGTGATGGACAGCAGACACCTGCACAACGACGAAGACGGCAGAGACAAGCGCCCTGACGAAAATGCCGCCAACACCGCCACCCATCCTGCCGTCGCTGAAGCGGCCCCCGCACAGGGCATTGATCTGGAAGAACTGCTGACCCAGCTGGCGCAGGGGGAGGGGCCTCAGCAGGTACAGGCCGCCGAACAACTGCGGATCCTCGTGCCCAGCGATGAGGGCATCGAACGGCTGTGTGCCATCGTCGAGGACACGACCGATGCACGCCGCCTGCCAGCCCTGCAGGTGCTCGGATTCCACCGCCAGTGGCTGGCGAGGAGTTCACAACTGGAACGCGTCATGGTATGGGTCCGGATCGAGGAGGATCCCGAGGTGGCGACGGCCATCGCCTGGCTGTTGCGAGGCCGCGACGTGTTACAGGAGTTGCTGCTGCATCCGGTGGTGGGTGTCGCGCGTGAGGCGGCCATCGGCATCCCGGTCGGTTCGGCGACACTGGAGGCCTTGCTCGATGCTCTGCTCGTCGGTCGTGGCACCGACATTGACCGAATTCTGACACAACGTCTGATGACGCTCCATCCCAGTCTCACGGCGGCAGCGGTGCATCGCATTCTCGGTGTGGCCGACCGCGTCACAGGCGATGCTCTGCGCCACGTACTCGGTTGTCTGCCGCAGCAGCCATTGTTCGAGCTGTTTGTCGAGGGGCGCAGTCGTCCGGCGTGGACCGCCGAGCCTTCCGCCGCCGATACGGAACAACTGCAGCGCTGGCATCATGTGGCCAGGTTCGCGTCACAGGTGTTGCTCAGTACACCCGCCGCCGAGTTGATCCGTTACCTGGTGAACCGCAGTGCAGCAGATGACACTTTTGCCAGGCGTCACGCATCCTTCATGAAGGATGCCATGGCCAATACAGTAGACGTCCTGGGGCCCGAAATGCTAAATGATCTGGAGCGCCTGACGGTGAATGCCACCGACGACCGGTTGGAGCGTATGGCGCGGATGCTCATGGATCTGAGTGACAAGATCGCCGGTGGCGAGAGTCACTCGCATGTGTCCGACCTGCTGGAAAAATGGAAGAACCGGTCTCCGGCGCTGAAGCTGAAGATCTACCATCTGCAGCAGGGCCTGAAGTAGCCGGGATCACTCCCTGCCCTCATGAGTCTGCAACACCCCCGTCCGTCCGCAGAGGTGGCCGAGGGCTCGCCATATGGTGTCAGGTGTGCGCCCGGCGCAGTAGCAGCAAGCCCAGGCCGCCAAAGAGTATCATTGCCAGCCACGCGCCCAGCCAGGGGGCAACGATGCCGTTCCAGCCCAACGCCTGACCGGCCTTCACCGACCCATAGAACACGAAGCAGATCAGCATGCCCAGGCCAAAGGCACTGGCTCTGCCGCTGCGCCGGGTGCCGGCACCAATAGGTGCGCCAAGAAGAAAGACGACGACGCACGTGAAGGGGAAGGCGATCTTCAGGTGCAGATCGACGAGATTCCGTTGCACGTCTTCGCCGTTGGCCTCGGCCCGCAGAATGTAGCGCGACAGTTCGGCATGGTTCATCTCCTCGGGCTCCTTCTGCTGGCGGGCAAAGTCCTCCGGCGTCAGTGTCAGTTGCGACAGGGCCAAAGAGTCAAAGGAGGCGACTTGAATTTTGGCGCCGTCGAACAGGTAGTAGTGTCCGTCGGTCATGATCCAGCGCTCCCTGTCGGGGCGCCACAGCGCCACGCGCGATGTCGCTCGTTCGGTCGTGTGGCTGTCGTCGGTCCGCTCCCAGGTGACCTCGTGGGCGCGGCGGCGCTGGTGGTCGTAGGATCGGGCGAAGATGTACTGACCCGCCACGTCCTGCAGCAGCACCTGCTGCCGCGAACCATCGGTGCGACTGTAGGAGCGTATGGCGTCGCGTGTTGAGTTGTAGCGGAAGGTTGCGCCGGGGACGACGAAGTCGGTAAACCAGATGGCGGCGAGGGTCATGCACAGCGAGAACAAGTACAGCGGTGCCAGCAGTCGGTGCAGTGAGATGCCGGCGGCCTTGGCTGCGACGATTTCAGAGCGACGCGCCAGTCCACCGAGAGAGAACAGCGTGCCAAGGAGCGTCGTAATGGGCAGGGCCAACAGCACCCAGTACGGCGTGCGGAAGATGTAGTAACGGGCGATCTGCCCCAGGGCAGCCTGGTGGTCAATAAAAGTGTCGATATTCTCGATGAGATCGATGACAACCGTGATCAGCCACATGCCGAGGGCACTCAACGCCAGACTGCCCAGGTGACGGCGCAGGACGTAGCGATCCAGGCGGGTCATCATGGCGTCGCCCCGGTGGCTGCCGAAGTCGATCTGCGCAGGCGTTCGCGCAAGCCAAGCAGGGGCCGGTCGAGCACGGCGGCACGCATCAGCAGTATCCCCACGGCGGCAAAGATGACGTCAGCCGCCCACATGGCCACTCCGGGGGGCAGGAAACCGCGGTCTGCCAGTTCCTCACCGCCGATGAGGAACATCCAGAACGCGAAGAAGAACACCAGACTTACAGCGACGGATACCGCGGCGCCACGGGCCCGTGCCAGTGCGCCCACAGGGGCGCCAATGAGAACGAAGACGACGCACGCCAGAGCGATGGAGAATTTTTTGTGCACTTCCACCAGGTAACTGTTGGCGCGCCGCAGACGCGAGTCCATAAGACCCCACTGCTTGTCAATGCGACCCTTGAGCTGGCGACCGCGTTCTGCCAGTTCCTCCTCCTCGGGAGCGGTGCCAGCCTCCTGGACAAAGGCGTCGACCGTAGAATCGATCCCCGCCAGGGCACGCTGGTTCTGTGTCGCGATGTCCTCTACGGCAGTCAACATGGCGGCAATATTCATTTCGCGATCGGAGCGGTAGGATGACCGGTAGCCGGAGAAGTCGCGGCTCTTGTCGCGGATATGGAGAATCTGCCGCGCGAAGGTACCGC
>CALFPI010000515.1 GCA_937919035.1 uncultured Gemmatimonadaceae bacterium | reverse complement strand
CCGTACCTGCGGATCGTCAGCCGCCTCCGCCAGTGACATGATGCGTGCACAGAGGATGCCCTCCGGCTCCAGTTGCAGAATCCACGCGTCCGTAGACTGTTGCCGGAAGCGCTCATCGACGATCTCATTGAGGACCGAGTGATTCTCCAGAATTTTCTCGTTGCTCGCGAAGCGCGGGTCGGCCGCCAGGTCACCGAGGCCCATGGCCTGGCTCAGATCGGATAGTCCCGTCTCTGAGAAGGTTGGTGACACTTCGATGAAACCGTCACTGGTTCGGAAGGTTCGGCGCAGAGCCTCTTCGGCGGCGCCGATGTTTCCATGGCTGCCGATGCGATCACGATTCAGCTGCGCCGTGCCATCCCACGTGCTGCAGTGGAAGGCACCGCTGAGCAGATCGGTCGTCACACACTGTCCCGCCCCTGTGCGCTCGCGGGCGACGAGCCCCATGAGGATGGCTTGCCCCAGAAGCAGACCGGTGACGTAGTCGACGGAGATACCCGCTGGCGCCGGCAGGCCCTGCTCGTCCTGGGCATCGAAGAGGCCTGCCGAGGCGCGTGCCATCATGTCGTGTCCACCCCGTCCACGCTCCACATACGGCCCTTTGTCTCCCCAACCACTGGACGAAGCGTATATCAACCGCGGGTTCAGAGCCTTCGTGTCCTCATACCCCAGGCCGAGCCGCTCCATGGCGCCTGGTCGAAAATTGTGCACCAGAACGTCGGCCGTTTCAACGAGCTTGCAAACGAGTTCCTTACCGCGTTCGTCCTTCATGTTGAGGGCGATGGATCGCTTGTTCCGGTTGAGGCCCACATAGGGCAGGCTCACATCCTCAATGAAGGGACCCCAGGCGCGACTCCAGTCACCTACGCCCGGCCGTTCGACCTTGATCACATCGGCGCCGAAATCGGCGAGCAACTGGGTGCATACCGGTCCTTGAAACACGTGGGTAAAGTCGAGGATACGAATGCCCTCGAGGGCACCGGCCGGCGGCTGTGAAGTCTCTTTTGTCTGGGTCGTCGTCGTCGTCATCTTCCCTTCCACTCCGGTTTGCGTTTCTCGGCAAAGGCTCTTGGCCCCTCGGCGTAATCTTCCGACTGTCGCAGGCGTCGCACGGCGGTCAGATCTTCCATCTGGGTCTGTGCCAGCAAGGCAGGCGTTTCCAGCGTATGCTGCACCACTTGCTTGGCCGCCTGCACAGCCAGTGGCCCACACTCCAGAATCTCTGCTGCCCAGCGCTCGGCGACGTCCATTGCCGTGTCCGTCTCAGCTGCGACTTCATTCACCAGGCCCATGGACTGCGCTTCGTCGGCGCCGAAGAGACGACCTGTGAGGAAGATGCCCATCGCCTGGTGATACGGCAGCCTGCGGGGCAGTTGCAGCACGCCACCCGCATCGGCCAGCAGTCCACGTCGCGCCTCGGGCAGGCCAAACTGAGCGTTTCTGGCAGCGACGATCAGATCGCAGCGCAAGGCCAGTTCCAGTCCGCCGCCGACAGCATAGCCATTCACTGCGGCGATGATCGGTTTGTAGCAACGATCGAGAATATGGACCGGATTGTGCACCGGGTTGCGCAGTCCGCCCTCGTCGGCAGCCTCGACGCGCCACTTCAAATCCGAACCGGCACAGAAGGCGCGGTCGCCGGCGCCGGTGAGAATGGCGACCCAGATCTCATCATCGTCGATGAAATCAGACCAGGCCTGGGTCAGTTCCGCACCCAGAGGAGGATGGAGAGCATTCATGACCTCGGGCCGGTTGAGGGTCACGTAAGCGATACGCCCCTTCTTCTCGTACAGGATGTATTCAAAGTCCACGGGATTCCGACTCCTTCACTGGATATTCTCTCTCAGGCGATCGATGGCAAGACTGCGATCGCCTGATTCGATGGCGGTGAGTATGGCCTGGTGCTCACGGAAACTCTCGAGCAGGCTCTGATGGCGTGAATAGGGCAGTAGCATCTGTGTGATGATGGGAAGCCAGATGGCGGTCAGGCCCTGATCCCCTGCGCGCTCAACGATCGAGCGATGGAAGGCGATGTCGTGTTCGACAACAGCCGACATCTCCTGCAGTTCGCAAGCCGCGCGGAAGTGGCCCAGGTTGAGTCGCCAGGCGTCCAGATCCGCTGGCTCGATATCGTCGAAAATCGTGTCGAGGGCGAAGATTTCGACCTGTCGTCGCAGATCGACGACAAGTGGGCGAGTCCTCTCGTTCGGCATCTCCCGCACGTGCACGCCACGATTCTGCTTGGCCACGAGCAGCCCTTCATTGGTCAACTGCAGCAGGGCATCACGGACGGGACCACGGCTGACACCGAAGCGCTCCGACAACGGCTGCTCGCGCAGTTGTGTGCCACTGGCCAGTTCTCCCGTGAGAACTTCGGTCCGCAGGTGCGAGACGATCTGCTCGCGAATCGTACGGTGAAGGTGTGGGATCTTAGCCATGGAAGCTCTCACAGCGCAGTTGCAGGATCCCATCTTCCCAATGCTGAAAGATGATCTGACGCCAATCGTCATTGTCGCCCTCGGGATCATCGGAGCGAAAGTGGCTGCCACGACTCGCGCTACGCACAGGTGCCACCGCTGCCATCATCTGCGATACCGTCAGCATGTTGTCCGTCTCGAGACTGCACCACCAGGTGACCTGGCTCGGTTGTTCGGGACAAGGAACCGGGCCAGGCTCTCCGGGCCGGTGGTGCTGCGGCCGTGGCCGTCGGCCATCCCGTGCCCGCGCCCGACAATCGGCGGTGGCTGCGGCAGCCCGCGTTCCTACAGCTCCGCCGCCGACGAAGACGTCAAATCGCATGGTTCGCACGAATAAGATCCGTCCAAGAGGATTCACTTTGTAGATTGTTAACAATCTATAAATGGATGGAGCCTCAACAAGGGTGATGCCGATGATCTGACGCTTGACCCGGCGCAGAGCAGACGTTTATCTGTGAGCCCCCGCCTCAACAGGAGCCCCTCTGTGGACATCGCTTCAGGCACAACGACGATCGCCAACGGTCGACTCATCGACGGCACGGGCGCCGCACCCGTTGCCAATGCAGCGGTGCACGTCCTGGATGGTCACATCACCTATGCTGGATCAGAGGCAGGCGCGCCCCAGGTGCCCCCCGGCACGCAACATATCGACGCCGAAGGCGGAACGATCCTTCCAGGATTGGTGGAGGCCCACTACCACCCGACGTACTTCAACGTCGCCGCCCTCGAAGACCTCGACATCAAGTACCCTGTCGAATACGTCAGTCTGCTGGCGGCGGCCAATGCCCGGCTGGCGCTGGAGTGCGGTTACACCGCCGCTCGCAGCGGGGGCAGCCTCTTCAATGTCGATGTCTGGCTGAAGAAAGCGATTGAAGCAGGTGTCACACCTGGGCCCCGGTTGGCTTCCAGTGGTCGCGAAATCTGCGGCGTCGGTGGACTGATGGATTGGAATCCAGACTTCCGAAAAATCGGCATGGAAGGATTGGTATTGCTCATCAACGGTGCCGACGAAGGGCGTGCTGCTGTGCGTGATCTGGTCAAGGATGGCGTAGAATGGGTCAAGACCTATCCCACAGGAGATGCCGCCGCGCCGGACACCAACGATCATCACACCTTGTGTATGACCTTTGATGAAATGCACGCCGTGGTGCAGACCGCCCACAACCATCATCTCAAAGTTACCGGCCACTGCCGCGCGACGGAGGGTATCAAAAACGCCCTTCGAGCCGGCTACGATACGATTGAACACGGCACCTTTATGGACGATGAGGCTCTCGAGTTGCTGCTGCAACGTGACGTCCCCGTCATCCCCGCTCTGCAGTTTGAATACGCCAGCGTCGTCCATGGTCCTGATATCGGCATGCCACAGGCCGTGATCGACGGACATCAGGAAACGCTGGACGGCGGCACCGAGAGCGCTCGACGGATTCTCAACGCCGGCGGGCGCCTTGGGATGGGCGGCGACTACGGTTTCGCCTGGAACCCGCACGGCGACTACGCCAAGGAGTTGAGCTTCTTCGTCGAGCACGTCGGATTCAGTCCGGTGGAAGTCATCAAATGCGCAACCCGAACGGGGGCTGAGATCATGGGTCGAGCCGACGAGTTCGGCACGGTGGCAGTGGGGAAGCTGGCAGATCTGCTGGTCGTAGACGCTGATCTGCAGAACGAAATCAGCGCTCTGGAAGACCGCAGTCGTTTCATCGCGGTACTGCAGGGCGGCTTCATCCGCGCGGGCCGTCTGGCGACGGTCTCCGTGACCGATGCCTCCCGGGTGCGCTGATCATGCGTCTTGGAGGTCCTCTCTTTCAGCCGTACACGAACCCTTCCGAGTGGGTCGCGGCACTGCAGGCCAAGGGCTACCGCGCCGCTTTCTGTCCCGTTGGGCTCGACGCCGATGCGGAGGCTGTGGCAGGCTATCGTCGGTCGGCGGCGGCGGCTGACATTGTCATCGCTGAAGTGGGCGCCTGGAGCAATCCCATCAGTCCGGACCCCGTGATCCGTGAAGCAGCGATGGAAAAATGTTGCCGGAGCCTGGCCCTTGCCGAAGCCATCGGGGCTCGCTGCTGCGTCAATATTGTCGGCTCGCGTGGAGAAAAGTGGGACGGTCCCCATGCAGGCGACCTGCTGGAGGAGACCTTCGACCTCATCGTCGAGAGTGTGCAGCTGATCATCGACACCGTGCAGCCAGAGTCTACGTACTACACCCTCGAAGCGATGCCGTGGATGTATCCCGATTCACCGGAGTCCTATCTGCGCCTGCTCCAGGCCATCGATCGGCCACACAACGCCGCACATCTGGATCCGGTAAACCTGGTAAACTCTCCGCAGCGCTATTTCGCCAATGATCTGCTGATCCGTGATTGTTTCGCCCAACTGGGACCTCACATTCGTTCCTGCCACGCCAAGGATATCCTCCTGCAAGATCATCTCACCGTACACCTCGACGAGGTTCGCCCCGGTACGGGTGCGTTGGACTATCGAACGTTCCTCACTGAGTTGGACAGGCTGGATAAGGACACACCATTGATGCTCGAACACCTCCCAAACGAGGCGGAATACGACGCCGCAGCCGTACACCTGCGAGGCCTTGCGCGTGAGATCGGCTGCTCCCTGTGACCTGTTTCCAGGCGATCTCCTTTACGGCCCGCGCAACGGCAACACTCGTCGACCGGCAGGAAGACCAGCCCCTGGCGGCCGACCAGGTTGAAGGTGTTACGCGGTTTACCCTGGTCAGCCCAGGCACCGAACTGGCCGGTGCCTACCTGGGCGAGCGCTTTCCCGCCTTTCCTGGGTACGCCGCCGTGTTCCAGGTCGAAGCAGTGGGTGCGGACGTAGAGCATGTCCGCCCGGGTGAGCTGCTCTTCTGCATGGGCAACCATCAGGGGCGCCAGCGCGTCCGTGCCGTTGATACGGTACCCGTGCCGGCCGGTCTGGCAGCCGAACACGCCCCATTCTGCCGTCTCATGAGTGTCACCATGAGCACGCTGCAAACCACCCTGGCACGGCCACCAGCGACGGTGCTGGTGACGGGTCTGGGACCTGTCGGTCATCTTGCCGCACAGCTGTTTGGCGCCTACGGCTTCGACGTCATCGCAGTGGACCCCCTCGAGGCGCGTCGTGAATGGGCGACCAAGGGTGGCATTGCGCGCGTCCTCCCCAGCGTTCCCGTCGACGATCCCGCAGTCAGCCGCAACGTTGCATTACACCTCGAGTGCTCCGGACACGAACAAGCGGCGCTCGATGGCTGTCGTGTCGTGATGAAAAAGGGGGAGGTCGCCCTTGTCGGTGCCCCATGGTCTCAGCGGGTCGACATCCAGGCGCACGAATTTCTTCGCGAGATCTTTTTCAACTACATCATGCTGCGCTCGGGGTGGGAATGGGAATTGCCCCACCACACGACGGACTTTCGCAGAGGCAGCATCTTCGGCAATTTCGCCGAGGCGTTGCGCTTGCTGAGCACGGGCAGGATGGCCCTCGACGGCCTGTATGAAGTGCTGGCCCCAGCCGACTGCCAGAGCGTGTTCCAGGATCTCATGCACCGCCGGGCGAGCACCCTTTTTCAGGTCTTCGACTGGAGCGCTTGAAGGCTCACGTTGGGCAAATGGAAGTCAGATCTGCGGTTTGTCGACGCGAAACAGCGACCAGTTTTCTCGAGTCGGGGAGCGTAACTGCCTTGGATATCGACCAATTGGAACAACAGGGATACACGGTGGTGCCCGGCTTCCTGGCGCGAGAAACGACCGGCAGAATCCGGCGACATATCGATTCGCTGCTGCCAACGATCGACGCCCCACGCCAGGATCCCAAACGCTGGCTTACGACACTGCGACATCCCATCCCCGGCGCGATCATGGCCGAGCTGCTCAACAGTCCGGCGTTGCTGGCCTTGGCCACTGAGTGCCTGCAGGCGCGGTCGTTGCGTTTGCTGGAGCAGGTTCTCATTCGCTCCGATCCGCAACCGCCTCCGTACGGGCCGCTGGGATGGCACGTCGACTATGCCTTTTTCCCCCACCAGTATGAGGCCGTGCCGCGGCGGACCTATTTTCACATGGTGCACTGCCTCAATACCGTTACACCGGGAGGGGCAGCGTTCATGATCGTACCCGGGTCGCACCATCTGACCTATGCGGCCAGCGCCCGGATGAGAACCGCCGAGGATTTGAGGCAACTCAGGCTCGATCCCGTGGCGACCGCCGGTATTGATGTACACAAGGGGATCGAGATCTGTGCTGACGAAGGGGATCTGTTGATCTTCAACCCGATGGCCCTGCACTCGGGCTCGGGCAACGCCACAGAGCAGCCGCGGTACGTCTATTTTGCTTCGTTCTTCGACGCCTCGGCAACGGCGCTATGGAACGAGCTGCGCGAGGCCAAATACCGCGACGGTTTTCCCGCTTCTCTGCGTGAGAATCTGCCAGAGGACTTGCGGCCTTTGCTGGAATGGTGACTTGCGCGATGTCGACACAGGCTGTCCGCGTTTGTCCGAAACGCACTCCAGCCTGATCTTCCCAACACGATACGTTCCCAACCGAAGCCAGAGAGAAGATCACAATGGAAGACGTTCCGAAGCTACCCGATGAGCACATGGAAAAAGCCAAGGAGATGATTTCGAGGCACCGCACAAAGAAGAACTGCAAACGCTGCTATGACCGTGGCTACCAGGGGATCAATCAGCTCAACATGGTGATCACCTGTCACAAGTGCGTAGACGAAGACAAGGTCACACAGGAGTGGCAGGCGTACGTGCGGGATACACCTGCCCTGGCCGAGGTCTACGGGGACTACTTCGAGTCGGAGGAGGAGGAGGAGGGCACTGGCGAAGAAAAGCCAGAGCCCACGCCGGAAGCCGTCCGCCGAGTCGCGGCGACAGATCGCGGGCGCGATCACAAGGGGGCGCAACGCCATCGCTCCGTTGGCAGATAGGGACCACTATCTAGTGACAGCTGCATCTCTCGAAGAGAAACTGCAAGCATGGCAGAGCCCGGTGGAGATGCTGCGGTGTTCAGCGACTGATGCCACGTCATGAACTTCGGCATGCCGCCGGAGTTGATCGACCCATTCCTCGTGCAGGCCCGGGATCGCGCCCCTAAGGCTCTGGCCCGATCGATCTACGCATGAACTGGATGCCGCCCGTTGGATGTGCGGGGCTGATCTTCGACTGCGATGGCACACTGGTCGATTCGATGCCACTGCACTTCCGGGCGTGGACGACAGTTCTGACGCGTCACGATCTGGAACTCACCGAGCAGCGCTTCTATGAATGGGCCGGAGCACCCATCGATGAGATCATTCGCCGCCTGGCGGATGAGAAGGGGATGACCGTAGATGCCGCCGTCATCGGCGCCGAGCGTGATGCCTGTTTTCACAGCTATCCGGAAAGCTGCTTGCAACCCGTAGAGGCGGTCGTCAGCATCGCGCGACGTTTCCATCAGCGTCTTCCCATGGCCGTCGCCACGGGCAGCACCGCCGCTTCAGCGGAGACATCGTTGCGGGCCATCGGGATCTTTGACTTGTTTGACGCCCTGATCTGTTCACGGGACGTGGGTCGCCCCAAACCGGCTCCGGATGTCTTTCTGGCTGCGGCCGAGCGGATTGGCGTGCCGCCCGGTGACTGCGCTGCTTTTGAGGATGGTGACGCCGGACTCGAGTCGGCCCGGTCGGCAGGGATGCACGTGGTGGATATCCGCCCCTGGTTGCCGCGCCATTCTTCCTGAAGATCCCCTCCTCACCAACGAGACCCCATGCTGGTCCACATCACGCGCCACGGTCAGGTCCTGCCTGCCGCTGCCGACACCTGGTCCCACGCCGACTACCCGCCCGGCGATCCGCCACTGAGCGAACTGGGTAACCGACAGGCTCAGCTTCTCGGAGAACATCTGGCGGCACTCGGTTTCCAGGGGCGCATCTACAGCTCCCCGTACCGCCGCACGGTGGCGACCGCCTGCGCCATCGCTGATGTCGTTGGTGTCGATGTGGAACCTGCAGCGCCGCTGCGTGAGATCGTCAAGAGGGCGGAGCAGATGCAGGGCTTTGTCGGCATGACGGGGCCATTGTTGGCGACAGTGCACCCGAGAGTCACGGTGCCCGGTGATTTCGCTGATCAATGGTGGACGACAGGCGCCGAGACCGACGCCGATGTTGAGGCTCGCGTAGCGCCATTCGTCGATTCACTACTTGGCGGCAATGACGATGTGTTGCTCGTAGGTCATGGCGCGTCCACGGGCGGCGTGATCGATCATCTGCTGCGCAAGTTTGCCCCGGAAGAGATCCATGAGCCGACACCCGGGTGGAATTGTGCCCTGACTACGTTCTCCAGCATGGACAGCCTGCGAATGTTGACCCGCATGGACACCGATCATCTGCCGGAAGACCATGTCACGTCGAATGCGCAGTCCCGAGCGGACGTGGAGAGGTCTGCCATTGCTGCGAGCTGAGTAGCATGTGGAATCTCGCGCTGAATCCTCATAGGTTGGCTCGTTTGCAGGTTTCTTGCCCGTTATGTGTTCACTCAAGGAGAGTCCTATGGCTCACAACTCCCGGTTTCTGCCGGCGGCACTGCTTGCGGCTGCGGCGTTTGTGTTACCCGCAGCCGCGCAATCGCCTCCGACGGACCTGACGGAACTCGACCTCGAGGAAATCCTCTCTCTGCATATCCGCCGCGCCGGAGACAGCCCCGGCGACAGCCGCTGGTCGGTGGGATACCGCTTCGTCTGGGCTCGTTTTGATGGCAACCGTGATGGCACCGAGGATGTGCCCCTTGAGCAGGTCATCTTTCGTCCGGGTGAGGAGACACATACAGCCGACAACTTTCCTGTTGTGCCATTGGAGATCAGCCAGCAGGCACACCTGCTGGAAATCGGCTTCGCTGCAACCCAGCGGCTCGGTCTGCGCCTGCTCATCCCCTTCATCTCCCAGCAAACCGATCACTGCAGCGTAGTCCCGGGGTTTGAGTCCTTCCGGATCTCCTCTTCCGGTGTGGGCGATGTCATCCTGTCGGCGTCGTATCCCGTGTGGAACGTTGGATCCCATTTCCTTCTGGCTACGGCGGCTCTCAGCCTGCCCGCAGGGTCAATCGATGAGACCGGCCCGACGCCGCGTGACGCGACGAAAGACCCCCAGTTGCCCTACACAATGCAGATCGGTTCGGGCACGTTTGATGTGACACCCGGGTTTGTCTATTCGGGGGGTACTGAGGCTCTGCGCTGGGGCGGTGAGTTACGCGGCACGTTGCGCCTTGGTGAGACGGATCGGGACTACACACTGGGCAACCGCCTTGCGGTGACAGCATGGGCCAGACGTGCTGTGACCGACTGGTTCGAACCATCCGTAGCGCTTGTTGCACAGCGCTGGGGACGGATCGACGGGGAAGATGTCTCATTGCGTGTGGATACACCGGACGCACCATCACCGTTCCCCTATCCGGCAGCGGTGACAGATCCGGCGAAATTCGGCGGCACGAAAGTCGTTGCGCAGATCGGTGCCGCCTTGTGTCTGCCCGGGGACAGCTCTGATCGTTACACACTGGAACTCGACTTCGGGATCCCTGCGTACCAGAGTCTGAACGGTCCGCAGCCGAAGGAAATCTGGCGTGTCGGTGCCGGTTGGAGCTGGAAGCTCTGAAGCCCTCCCTCCAGACGCGCTTCACGTGCTGTTGGCGGCGTGCCTTGTTGCCGCTGTTCGTCGGTCTGTGCCTGCTGGGATCAGCCCCTGAAGAGGCCATCGCTGAGGGACCGCAGGAGGCCGAGGAGTACGCCGCCCAGACGGCCTTCGTCTACGCTTTTGCGAAGTTTGTTTCCTGGCCCTTCGATGCAGTCGACACCGCGGACACCTCGTTTGTGATTGGTGTCATGGGCGAGCCCGAACTCGCCGAGAGCCTCGGGACGTTGCTCGGCAAACGAATCCACAACCGTGCCATATTTACCTATGTGCGGGACGACACGTCGAGATTCGATCCCTGCGAGGTGTTGATTTGTAGCATCGATGACCTGCAGATGCTCTACGGTGGGGATCCGCACCTTTTGCACGCAGTCCTCACCATCGGCAACGACGTCGGGTTCGCCGAGGCTGGCGGCGTCCTGGAACTGACCTTCGTTGATGAGCATCTCGGCTTCATCGTCAACCGCGCCGCCGCACGGCGTGCCGGTCTGGAACTGAGCGCCAGCCTGTTCAATCTGGCAGCCCGGGTGATCGACGCCGACGGTCGCGACCCCCAGCCGTGATCACACGCCTCAAGAATTTGCCGTTGCATCGAAAGCTGACGGCGATCATCGTCGTAACTACCGTCGCAGCCATCCTCATGGCGTCCATTCTCACAGTCGCCTACGAGGTCTACACCTTTCGCAGCTTCATGACGAGCGAGTTGGAGACGACAGCTGCCGTGATTGGCGCCAACGGCACGGCAGCCCTGCGTTTCAGGGTGCCGCGCGACGCGGAGGCGACGTTGTCGTCGCTGAAGAACAAGTCCCATGTCAGTTCGGCCTGTTTCTTCACGCCCGCCGGTGAGCTCTTCGCCGCATACATCGCCCCGGGGTACGAGCCGACCATGCCGGCCATGCCTTTGCGCGAGGGCATCGAGTTCACCGATAGCGAAATGCTGGCAGTCCAGCACATCTACCACGACGGTGATTTTGTCGGCAGCATCCATATCGTCTCGAGTCTCGACATCTTCTACTCGCAGTTGCGACGCTCTGTCGTTGCCGTGGTGCTCATCATCGTCGCCTGCTCGGCCCTGGCCCTGGCCATCGCCCTGCGCGTGCTCCACGTGATCGCCGCCCCCATCGACAGTCTCATAGACACGGCCAATCGTGTCAGCGAGTCCCGCGACTATTCACTGCGTGCCACCAAGTATGCCGATGACGACATGGGCAGCCTCACGGATGAATTCAACGACATGCTGCAACGCATTCAGCGACGTGACGCCAAACTTGAGCAGCGTGTCGCCGAACGCACGACGGCGTTGTCGGATTCCCTGGGGGAGAAGGTTGTCCTGCTGAAGGAGATCCACCATCGCGTGAAGAACAACCTGCAGATCATTGCCAGTCTGCTGAGCCTGCAGGCAAATCAGATTCACGATGATGAAACGCTGGCCCTCTTCACCAACAGCGAAAATCGCGTCCGCGCCATGGCGGCCATCCATGAGCGGCTGTATCTGTCCGACGATCTGGCGAAGATTGACTTTGCCGGTTACATCCGCTCCCTGGTGGACAGCCTCTTCGGCAGCTACAGCATCGACACCCAGGACGTACTTCTGATCACCGACATAGCCGAAGTGTCCCTCAGTCTTGATCAGGCGATTCCCTGCGGATTGATGCTCAATGAACTGGTATCGAACAGCCTCAAGTACGCCTTTCCCAACGGTCGCTGCGGTGAACTGCACATCATTCTGACGCAGTCCACGGGGGGCTATCGGTTGGAAGTACGCGACGATGGTGTAGGCTTTCCAGAGCACATCGACTTCCGCCGGACGGAGTCCCTTGGTCTGCAGTTGATCACGTCACTGACGCAGCAACTGCACGGTCAAATTGAGATGATCAATCACCGCGGCACGACATTCCGCATCGACTTCCCGGAGCGCGGCACCGGCACCTGACGAGCCTGCACCATGGAGAAGGGGCAGCACACCGTTCGTATTGGCATGCCGCCCCCCATGTGCTGCGCTGCTGTTGCGAGGTTTATCCGGCCCGACGCAACCGGTTGCGCTGCCCGACAGTCTCGACCTGATCGAGCAGGTCGTCGAGATCAAACAACGGCTTCTGCCACCACCTCTCAAACCCCTCGAGCCGTGGGTCGTTGTCGCGCAGATCGTCAGCCGTGATCAGCAACGCTGTCAGACCCGGGTCGAGAACGGACAGAGCCCGACGCAATTCGTCACCCTTGCGACCGGGCAGACCAAGATCCGTCACCAGCACATCATAACGACCGGCAGCAAAGCCCTCGAGAGCCATTTCCGCACTCGAGGCGGCGACCACCTCGAGGCGCTCCGACAGCAGCATCTCGAGTGCCTCGCGCATCAGGTCATCGTCCTCGACGAGCAGTACGCGTGCACGTGTCGACGGCATGACAGCCGTCGTATCAGGGTTGGTTACATAGTCATTCATTGTCATCCGTGTTCTCCTCGTTGTCCCGGTCTGCCTTTGTGCCCTCCCGGCCACCTTCGGCAACGCCGTCCTCTCCGCTGACGTCTGTACCCTCCGTCTGTTCCCGGACCTCCCAGGTGGGTCCGTGGATGATCTGCTCCGCCACGGTCGATGCGCTCCAGCCCCGGACGACACGATCCGTCACCCATTCCGCTGCGGCGGCCAGCGTTGTGTCACGAGCGACCTCGTCGATGGCACGCAGAAAATCGTCCACGTCTCCC
>CALFPI010000514.1 GCA_937919035.1 uncultured Gemmatimonadaceae bacterium | reverse complement strand
ACTACATCATCTGGCTGGAATACAAGCCCATCGAAGAAATCGAGGATATGTGGCCGGAGTTGAAGAATGCGGTCCAGCCTGAAACAGCAGAGACGTTCCTGACACCACACCAGCAGCAGTATTATCGGTCCAATATTGGCGCTTCGTCGTATGTGCCACTCCTCAGCCAACAGGCCGGATCAGTCAAAAAGGCTTGGATCCGCCGTATGTGGTCTAAAAAGCACAAGTTCGAAAAGCGATATTGGGACCGAGATTCTTGGGAAACCTCGATGGTGTATGATCCCATCGAGGATGAAGAGCGAAGGATGGACTCGAAGGACTTCGCTCTGCTCGGAGAAGAGGACAAGGCGGGAATCTACGAGGCTCGAGTGCCATACACAGAATTGTGGGAGACCACGGTGGTTTCTCAGACCCTCGTGGAACACCGCCTGTCCCCATTCGATGAATCCAACGGCGGTCACGGCAAATACCCCTTCGCATTCTTCAGTTGCAACATCCTCCCCGACGAGAGTCATGCTCGCGGGGAGATTGGTTTTCTGATCCAGGTCCAGGACATCACCAACGAAGCCATCACCCAGTATCTGAACCAGCTGTTCCTGGCCAATGTCGGGTACATGCACTCGTATAAGGGGTCGATCCCACCCGAAGAGCAGGACAAGATACCGAAGATCGGCTCCGATCCGATGTTGATGATCGAAACCATCCCGGGTCTGCCCCCACCTTCGTTCCAGGGCATGAACCCCACAGGGATGCAAGCAGCTGCATCAGCCATCCCGCTGATCAAAGACGTCATCATGGACAACATGTCCGGTATGCACGGCGTCGACAGAGGTATGAATCAGGGCAACCAGTCAGGAAGAGCGATCCGCGCCCTGCAGGCCCGCACGTCGCTTCTGAGCAACAAACTCATTCGGCACATCGAGTCTGGTCTGAAGAGATCCACCCTGTTGAGGCTGCACAACCTCATGCAGTTCATGCGAGGCAACCGGATCATGCAGGTTGCCGATCCGGATACAGAGCGTGGAGAGAAGACGCTGGTCATCGGTCACGACGAGGAAGAGATCGTCGCCTTCCACAAACTGACGGCCCAAAGAGCCGAAGATAGCAACGAGGTGAAGTTCGTGTTTCCGGATGGTACGGAAGCTGAGATCCTTGTGCTGAACGACAAGGTCGCCTCGGATATCGTCTACGAACAGGTCAAGCTCAAACTGGACACCGGCCAGGAGAAGAACAAGCTCGACAAGCAGGACGACGCCCGCATGGTCTTGCAGACCGTGGGGCCAGCTGCTGTCCCGTGGGTCGCCCGGCAGTTGGAATGGTCCGACCCAGAGTTGTTGCTGGACGAGATCGCCAAGTCAGACATGGGCAAACAGGTCATGGGGCAACTCGAGCAGGCGTCGAAAGAGTCCGGTATCGGCATCCCAGAAATCATCAAAGCGGCCATGCAGATGATCGAGCAGCAGATGGCCCAACAGAAACAGCAGGAAGCCGGAGGACCGCCTCCAGGTGGGCCTGGACCCCCGCCCGGACCACCTGGAGCGGCCCCAGGACCACCTCCAGGACCGCCCGGACCACCTCCAGGCCCAGTCGCTGGCCCAATCACCCCTGGAAAAGCCAGGAATGAAGAGGGCGAGCCATCCACTGAGCGTATGCTCCCGCGGCAGATGCAGTCTACTTCACAAGGACAAGACATATGAAACGACTCACCGCCCTGATCGTTGTATCTCTGCTCGCGTCAGGCGCGTGGGCGAGAAGCATTGGCACCAACCCCTTCGCCGGATCGAACACCGGCAAGGGGTTCGACTTCACCACCCTGGACGTCGACATCGGCAATGCGGCCTTCGAACTGGTCACCCAGGACACAGGCTTCACCCAGATTGTCACCCCCGGAAGAATCGGGGTGACGTTCTCCGGGTCTCCTTCTTCGTCTGACACTGCCGAAGTCAAGATCACTGGCGTTCGCGCCTATGCTGGGGCGCAATTCTCCGACTCCCTGCGGCATTGGACAGAGCAAATTCGCGTTGCCGGCCTGGACACAGTGAGAACAGACTCGAGTTATCAGTATTTTGAACACGCCTGGCTGGATACGGCCATGGCAAACCCCATTGTTGTGTTCTCTGATCTCACTACGATTCGAAATTCCATTCTCGACACGATCGCCATCGGGTTGATTTCCCAACCCAGAGCTCACGTCATCTTCGGTGCGCACGAGCGACCTCAGTTGGATCGAATTACCTTCACCACATTCTCGACCACTGGCACACAGGGGATCCGCTTCGAAGTCAGAGTCTACCCCAATATCCGAGCGGCCATCGATTACACCACCAAATACTACGTCATCGATTACCTCTACGTACGTGCGGAGGTGGGAGAAACTGTGGCTGACTACAGCAACATGATCATCCCTGCCGGCTCCGCGATCGCCGTGATGGCTCGAGCGGATGCGGACAATATGACCGGTAAAGTCCGCATGGTAGGCCGGAGGCAGGGTCGATGAACCTACTGCGCCTACTCCTTGTAGGACTTCTCTTTGCATCTCCGTCCGTTGCTGATACTGGATGGAATGAGATAGCTGTCAGCCACAATAGTGCCAGCTCGGACGCCTTTGCGCGTCTCCGCACGTCTGGGACATTGACGCTGTTTGATTCAAAGGAACTGCGATGACTCAAGCAATGATGGTCGATCAGACCATGGCTCAGGATTACAAGGAGCCGATTCCGATCAATCCCATGTACAAAGCGGCCTTCATGGCCGTGTATCAGCACAGCAAGGCCAAGAGTATGAACATCCACGTAGTGCATGGAACGACAGGAGACGCCGCCGAGAAGGGCTCCCTGCAGGACGTGGGCATTTTCGATGCGAAGTTCGGAGACTGGTCGTGTACTTTGAATTGGACCCAGGACAAGCGGGCGAATCTCCCTCCTGACTACATCGGAGTGGACTATGGTTCGACTTCTTGTGGAATCATCGGTCCACATCTCACCGTACGGACCTGTTGGAACTGCGGACAGTCTGGCTTCCGCGATCAAGCGCGGAAGGAAGGTGTCTGCTCGGCATCCCATTACGAAGAGGACGGCCTGTGGATCGCCAATTTCTGTCCCCATTGTCACGAGAGTGACTGGTGGGCGCGTATGATCGAGCCGTCAAGGTTCATCCGTGATTGTGCAGAGGCGATCGCACGTAGAACCAACCGACCAAAACTATGGACGTCTTTCGGAGGCGACCAAATGGACGAGAATATTCGAGCTGCGTAACAAAGGAGGTACGGAGATGAATGACACCTGAGCAACAGTAAGTTGCTCTCGCCGCGGACTTGATTCCGCACTGTAGCAAGGGAGTGGGGCTCTGAAAAGACCGCTCCCTTTTTTTCATGGTTTCAAGACACGTCAAAGCGACCTCTGGATGAAACCACCACGACCGAATCCCAAGTCAATGTCAAGTCAAAGCGACCTCTGGTCAGAGACCTCTGATGAAACCGGTCAACCAGGAGAAAACAAATGCTGTCGCACAACAAATACCTGATCCAAGAACCGCGTGAAAGTAGTCGAGGTGCGGGAGGTGCAGTCATCGAGGATGAGGGCGACCAGGGACCACAACTTTTTGAGATCGACGGTGAGGAAGTTGACATCGAAGAACTCAAACGGGGTTACAAGGGGACCAAGGCTACCACTCAGGGTTTGCAGGACGCCGCCAAACGCCGCAAGGAAGCGGACGATCGGATGGCTCTGGCAGACCGTCGACTCCAGGAAGCAGATGAACGCGAGAGGAAGCTCAATGCTTCTCGCGACGACATGCTGACTGCGCGAGACAAGCCTGAAGAAAAGGCGCGTCCGGGTATCGCAGAGCGTCTGAAGGAGATCGATTTCATCGGCACGGAAAATGCCGGCGAGCAAGTGGGTTCGTTGTTCGAAGAGGAGCTTTCTGCTGCCGAAAAAAGGCATCAGAGTGAGCTTCAAAGCCTGCGGAACGAGTTCAAGGGACAGTTGGATGGCGTCAACCAGAAGGCTGGTGTGGCTCTGCGAACAACGTCCAAGGAACGAGTCGAGCGGCAGAACGACGAGACCTTCGACCGTGTACTTGAGGAGCAGTTTCCGGGCGTGAAGTTGAACGCCGCTGAACGGGTTGCTGCTGAGAAGAAGTACCGGCAGAAGATTGGTCCTGACTACGGTAGTTGGAGCGAAGAGGCCGCTGCATGGGTCGCTTCAGACGCCGCTGCCGCAGACGCCTTGTGGTCAACCCCAGACGCACGTAAAAAGATCAACGCCGCCGAAGCTGCACGGGCCAGAGGTGAAGGCCTGACGGCTCGAGAGCGGGGCGAACGTGCCACCGAATCAACCCCTGGTCGTGCTTCAAGACCTCGATCCGGCGACCCGGATCAGCAGTTGTCGCAGACAGTTCAAGATCTACGCGAGGGCGTAGCTCAGGGACGGATTTCAAGCGAACAAGCTCAGGATCGTTTCCGGAAACTGCCGTATGCACAGCAGAAGCGGTACCGGGAACTCCAGAACGAGGAACGCAACCGTGTCAGAGCTGAGACCTCGGAGTAGAACCACTACAAATACCGAGAGGTAGGGACACATGTCCGTTACTACAGCACTGGGCTTCCCCGTCGCAACCGGCGATCAACTGGCAGAAATTGCCTGGTCGACTGTTACGCACGTCGAGACCCAAGACGAAAACTTCTTCTCCAAGTCTGGGATGACGGCGAAGGACACCGGTCGTGAGATGTCTCACGAACGCAAAGCCGGCGTTCCCATCATCCTCAAGGACGAGCTTCGGCGCGGCCCCGGGGAAGAAGTGCGCGTCCGTATGCGGAGGCAGTTGACCCGCACACCACGCACCAGCACGTATACGTACGGGACCACATCGATGACAGGCAACGAGGAGGCGCTGGTTTACCTCCACGTTCATGTTCCGCTGTGGTTGCTGAAAACCGCCACCGGTCACGACTCTCCGGACGTCACGTACCACCGGACGTCGATCGACCTGGAGCAGGACTCTGAGGACGCCCTCAAGGAGTGGTTGATCGAGAACCACGAAGAGGCGATTTTGGATTGTTTCTATGACAAATACCCGTACTTCGTCATCGCCGATACCATTGGTCCGGCGACGGCGTCCGTGGCCCACCCGCGTACATACTACGCAGGTTCAAAGGCTGGTGCGGGTCAGATGGAGGCGACTGACATTCTGAATGCGCGTGAGGCGCAGCGGATGCGTTCGTATGCCATCAACCGCCGTTTGAACCCCATTCGGATGGACGGTGCGAAGTGCTTCTGTGTCCTCGCGGACACGTTCACTCTGAACGACCTGAAGAACGATCCGGCCTACGCAGCTGCCCAGCAGAATGCGAACAGTCGGGGTTCGAACAATCCCATGATCACGGGAGCAGTGGGTGAGTACAACCACCTCTACTTCCATGAATACGAGCGTATGCGGCGTACGACCTCGGGTGCAAATGCCGGCAACATCGGGCAGATCGCACTCCTGGGGGCGGACGCATTGGCCATCGTGTACGGTTCGGAGCCGCGTCTTGTACCACGCTCCGAAACGTCCTATGGCGACCGTTGGGGACGTGCCATCCGGCAGGTCTTCGGTGGTGCGCGTACGGATTTTGTCAACCAGACGGGCGGAGCCTCCGCAAACCTCAACCAGTCTTCCGCTCAATGGAATGTCTGGGAGGTCCGCGATGAGTTTGCCCAGTAACCGAGAAGGAGATAAAGCCATGAAACGTCTTGTTGTTGTTATGGCGGTCCTGCTCGGCCTGAGCTCGATCGCGCAAGCAGAACTTCGCGGGTATGATGTTCCGGCAAGTGGAAAGACAGTCATCGATTCGTTGACTTTCCGCTCGCAGGGGACGCCAACCTCGAAGGATTCCATGATCGGCGCAGCTCTCAAGGACACGACCACCAACCTCGTAAAGTTGGCCGGTCTTGAGTCTTGGAGCATCATGTGGAAGTACAGTGACGCGCCAGGCCCGACCACCAGTGGCACATGGGCCGTTCGTTGCACCCTGCAGGTTTCCAACGACTCCACGAACTGGTTCTCGGTGTCTCCGGGGGCTGGCGTGTGGGCTCATACGGCATCCTCGGATACAACGATCTACCAGGTGCTTTTCAATCGCAGTACCGCCGACTCTGCTGTCGGATTGGTGAACGGTCCAGGGGTCAAGCGTCAG
>CALFPI010000513.1 GCA_937919035.1 uncultured Gemmatimonadaceae bacterium | reverse complement strand
GGCGACCTCGATCTCGGTATTGAGTTCGTGGACCCGCCGCAGAGAGGGCTCGTGGAAAGTCGAAATCGTGCATTGGTCAACGACCCCCGCCGCCTCGATCTGCCCCACCACCTGTTCGGCAATATCCTCATCCTTCAGTTCGATGAGCATGCGCGCCCGCCCCCGCATGCAGTCGATGGCCTCCGCAAAACTCGGAATGGGCTCACCATCACTGCGCAACGACTGCAGCTGCGCCAGGTCCATATCGCGCACCACGCCGGCACCATCTGTCGTGCGCTCCACCGTGGCATCGTGGATGACCACGATATGCCCGTCCCGACTGCGCCGAAGATCAAACTCAATGCGATAGGTACCGAAGTGAATGGCCTTGTCGAAGGCGGCCAGCGTGTTCTCCGGCGCATGCGCCATGGCCCCACGATGCGCGCCGATGCGCAGAATGCTCATTGGGTCACTGCACAGGTTTCAGGTGGAGCAACACCAGCAGCCACGTCCGATGCCAGTAGGCTGAGTTGATGTAGGGATTTTTTTCCGAAGGCCAATTCGTCCAGTTCGTCTGGTTGTGCGGCAGTCGGTGGTAGAACTGCAGCAGCGGAATCGCCGGCATCTCGGCAAGCCAGATATCGAGCGCCTGGCGCAGCAGCGGGATCATACGCGGATCTTCGGGCGCCGTCTTGCCCATCTCGTCGACGAGAGCGGAAAACTCGCTGTTGCGCCAGCGCCAGAAGATGTCGGTCGCCTGGCCCGTGGGCAAGGCAAAGCGACTGTGATAGAGCCTCAGGGTGAAGTACGGATCCCGCACCGACCCACCATTGCCCATGATGTAGGCCCGGGCGACGCCCTGCGTCGTACGGGAGTAACCATCCGAAGTCATGCGCGAACTGGCATCGAACCCGGCGTCCCGCAACTGCCGCACCAGCACCGGTGTGATGTCCTGAAATCCCGGGGAGATGTCGATGTTGATCTTGAACCTCTCGCCGTCCTTCGCCCAGATGCCCTCTTCGTCCCGGATCCAGCCCTTGCGCTGCAGGATCTCGGCGGTCCGCTGTGGATCGTACAGCCCCACCGGGTACTTGTCGATCACATCCTGCACCTGATCCAGGTAGCGTCGAATCGCAGGAAAATCCGGAAACGGCAGTAGCGATGGCTTGCCCGCCCCCATCCATCCGACTTCCACCAGTTGCTCGCGATTGATAGCGAAATTGATCGCCCAGCGCACCTCGGCGTCGTCAAAGGGTGGCTCCATGGCATTGAAACCGAAGGACAGCGGCCACCAGTCCAGGTATCCGTAGGGCACATCGCGCCCGGACCACGTGGTGACTGCGGGATTCTCCTCGATCATGGTCATGATGTTGGCAGGCATGACACCCGCCGTCATATCGACGGTGTTGCTGATGACGGCCTGCACCCGCTTGGATTCGTCCATGAAGGGAACGTAGATCAGGCGCTCCACCTGCGGCCGCTGCTGGAAGCCGATCTTTTCCGCCCACCAGTCTTCACGCACACGCCACACACGCTGCTCCGGCGACGACACCTCCAGTCGGTACGGCCCGGAGACCACGGGCCAGCCCTTCGCCATGTCGAAATTGCGAAAGGTCTGCGCATTCTGCCCTTGCCAGATATGCTTGGGAATGATGGGCACGCCGTTGTCGAAGTTGTTGGTGAAGTAGCTGAACATGAAGCGCGGATTCGGCGCCTTCAGCGTGATCCGCGCTGTCAGCGGATCGATGACTTCCGCCGACTTCACCCAGGTGTCCATGTCGACAGCGTTGACCAGAAACGGCGCGTTTTCCCGCAGCATGTTGATCGTGAACACCAGATCCTCGGCAGTCCACGGATGCCCGTCACTCCACTCCACACCAGCACGGATGTGCACGGTGATCTCGGTGAAGTCGGCATTGAACTCGTGCCCCGTGCCAATCCAGGGCATGATATTGTTGGAGTCCACGTAGGCATTGTAGAAGTACAGGGGCTCGTAGAGGAAATTGTAGCCCGTACGATTCGTCACCCCCGGCAGATAGGGATGGAAGCTGTCGTAATCCTTGAATTGCCCGTCACAGGAGCCGAAGTCTACACAGTCGGTGATGAAGGTTCGTGACCGCGGCACGCTCTGACCTTCGGTGCCCGGGCTGTCGTTGCCCGAACCGCAGCCGCTGACGGTGTACGCCAGCAGCGTCAACATGATGGCGGCACCGCAGCGGAGAAATCTACCTGTGAGTCTGCGCAAAGCCTGCTCCTTGATCCCGTATCGGCGTGAGATAATGACCGATGCAGGCTACGATGACTCTGGCCGCAGGGCAAGGGTCACGGGTTTCTTTGCACAACCGTTGTGTGCGGACGAATTCACCTTATCCTTGTCGCCAAACACACCCGTCGAAGAGGACAAGATGGCATATAAACTCCGTGCAGTCCCTGGCTTCGAAGCAAACACCCCCGGCATCCAGCTTGCCGCCCAGACAAATGACAAAGCCTCTGACGAGGATCTGCAGTTCATCCAGCAGCTCGGTGTGGAATGGGCGATGGTCAGCGTCGGCGATGACAACGATCAGAACGCCGACTACTACAAACACCTGAAGGCGCGCTTCGCTGCATACGACCTGCAGATCTACCGGATCGGCAACCACAGTGTGCACAACATGCCGGAGGTGACCCTCAACCTTCCGGGCCGGGACGAGAAGGTCGAAGAGTTTGCCACCTTCATCCGCAATCTCGGCGAGGCCGGCATCCCGTACAACACCTATGCCCACATGGGCAACGGCATCTGGAGTTCCGGACATACGACGCGACGCGGTGGCATGCAGGCCCGCACCCTCGACATCAACAATGCCACGGGGAACTGGATCGGCAAGAAGTTCGAGGGCGAACTGACCCATGGGCGCCTGTACACGGAGGACGAGTTGTGGGACAACTATGCCTACATGATCAAGCACATCACCCCCGTCGCCGAAGCTGCCGGTGTCTTCATCGGGATCCACCCCGACGATCCGCCGGTCTATGCCCTCGGCGGTGTGCCGCGGTGCATCTTCGGCAACTTTGACGGCTACAAAAGGGCCATGGAGATCGCCGACAGCCCGAACATCGGTGTCTGCCTGTGCATCGGCTGCTGGCTGGAGGGGGGCGAGCAGAACATGGGCGTCGACGTACCCGGCGCCATCCGTTACTTCGCCGAGCGCAAGAAGCTGTTCAAGGTGCACTTCCGCAATGTCACCAACCCCATGCCGGAGCCGTGGACGGAGACACTCATGGATGACGGCTACATGGACATGCACGTCGTCATGAAAACGCTGCGTGACGTCGGCTACGACGGTGCCATCATCCCTGATCACATTCCTGCCCTGCTCGGCGGCCATCGCGCGGGCGTCGCCTATTCGATCGCCTACATGCGGGCCCTTGTGCAGTCCGTCAACAATGAGGCGGGGGGCCCGGGGCCAAACTAACCAGAGTCATCCGGACGACTCTCGTACTCCGACAGAGCGCTATCCGGGGCCCTTTCTCCCGGGCAGACGATTCCGCGGACGGAAAGCAATGGATATCTTCAATGCGAGCCATCCTACGACCGTAGAGCGTGGGCTCCAGAGATTCTGGGTCCCACTCGACGGCAAAGAAACAGAAAGGCCCTGTGGGTCCGATTCACAACATTAGGGATCTGGCTGAAGTCGGCCTGATCGGTCGCAGTCCAGCCATGATGCCGGTCTTCGACGCGATTCGCCGATTGGCCGAACACCGTGCTACCGTTCTGATCGGTGGGGAAAGTGGCACCGGTAAGGGCGTCGTGGCGCGCGCGATCCACGCCTGCAGCGACCGCGCCGAGAGTCCTTTTGTCACCGTCGACTGCACCTCGATTCCGGGCGGCCTCGTCGAATCGGAGCTCTTCGGCCATGAACCAGGGGCCTACACCGACGCCCGGACGCGGAAGGTGGGGCTGCTGGAACTGGCCGGCGACGGCACCGTGTTCCTCGATGAAATCGGCCTGCTGCCCGTGGATGTGCAGGCAAAGTTGCTCGGCGTACTGGAGACTCGACGCTGTCGGCGGGTCGGCGGCACCGAGGAGATCGAGTTCTCGGCGCGCTTTATCGCCGCCACCAATGAAGATCTCGAACGCGCCATGTCCGAGGGCCGCTTCCGCGAGGATCTGTTCTACCGGCTCGATGTGGCCTCTCTGCACCTGCCGACGCTGCATGAGCGCGGCGACGATGTGCAGTTGCTCGCCAGCCAGTTGCTGGAGCGCTACGTGGCGATCCATCATGCCGAGCCGCGCGTACTGGCCGAGGACGCCCGTGCTCTGCTGCAGGCCTACGCGTGGCCGGGCAATGTGCGGGAGTTGGCCAACGTCATGGAGCGCGCTGTGCTTATGACGGATGCGACCGTGGTGCGGGCAGGAGACCTGATCGTCAACCGCCGCCGTAGCGCCCGAGGCCTGCCGCCCGGAGAGGCGGAGCGCCGTGCCGCAGAGGCAAGCCTGTTGGCCGCCAGCAAACCACCAGCCGTCACCCCGGCCTTGCCGCCCCCGAATGTCGTTCTTACCACCGATTCGGCGGGTGGCTGGCAGGTGAATCTGCCCCCGGAGGGCCTGGATCTCGAGCAGCTGAGATCGCGGTACTGCGTGCCGCTCTCGACAGAGCGCACGGCAACCGCAGCGAGGCGGCCCGCCTGCTGAACATGAGCCGTGACACCCTGCGCTACCGCATCTCCAAGCACAATCTGTAGCAGGATCGGCACCGGGTGATTTGCCCCGCTGCATGCGGGTCATTCAGCGCAGGCGCGGGGTTTCCACCCACTTCTAACTCCTTGAAGACAGTGAGTTTATACCGTAACGGATAAGACTTAGCACAATTAGATAAGGTTTCATTCTGGTTCGCTCTTTGCATAGGAACGGGTGTCGTTCCACGCATCAAGCCAACCGGAGATAAATAATGCGCCTTTTCTTGCTGACTCTGTCCCGGGCCCTGCTGGCCCTGTTCACTGTCGGTTGTGGCCTCGATTCACCCATGTCTACCAGCGATCCCGTGGCCCTGTCCGCCCCGGCGTCGAGGCGCGTTGCGGACGGGGACCGTTACATCATCACCTTTCACGACAATGTCCTGGCTCCGGCCCGCCAGGCCCACGACCTGGCCGTAGAGCATGGGGCCCAGTTGCTCTTTACCTACTCAGAGGTGCTGCCCGGCTTTGCCGCGCGCTTGCCGGCGCAGGCCCTCGAGGCTCTGCAGCGAGACCCGAGAGTTGCCAGGATCGAGGCCGATCAGCTGGTGACGGGAGATGCCGTAGGCTCCTGGGGGCTGGATCGCGTCGACCAGCGCACGCTGCCTCTCGATGGCACCTATGCCATCTCCCGGGATGCCGGCAGTGTCCACGCCTACATCCTCGACACCGGAATCCGCATCACTCACACCGAGTTTGGCGGACGTGCCGATCTCGTCTTCGACGCCGTCGGCGATGGCCGCGCCGAAGAGCTTGGTGGCGACTGCAACGGCCACGGGACCCATGTAGCTGGCACGGTCGGCAGTGCCACCTATGGTATCAGCGACAACGTGAACCTTCATGGCGTCCGCGTCCTCGACTGTGATTCGTTTGGGTATTGGAGTGGTGTCATCGCCGCTCTCGACTGGGTGGCCGCCAACCACACGGCGCCTGCCGTGGCCAACATGAGTCTCTCGGGGGGCTACTCCAGTTCTGTCAACAGCGCCGTGACGGGGCTGATCGCCGCCGGCGTGCCAGTTGTGGTCTCGGCGGGGAACACGGCCGACGACGCCTGTACCCGGAGCCCGGCCAGCACCCCTGAGGCCATCACCATCGGGGCCACAACCGACGGCGACGCACGAGCCAGTTACTCCAGCTATGGCGTCTGTGTCGACGTGTTTGCCCCCGGATCTTCCATCATCTCGTCCTACAACGGCAGCGACATCCAGGTGGGCTCGAAGAGCGGCACGTCCATGGCTGCCCCTCACGTGACCGGGGCCACGGCCCTCTATCTGCAGACAGATCCGTCAGCCACCGCCGCCACGGCTACGGCGGCGGTGCTGGCCCAGGCTACGGATGGCATTCTCACCGGTATCGGCAGCGGCTCGCCGAATCTGCTCCTCTACGTCGGTGCTGCGGAGCCTCCTCCAATGGCAGGGCCTCCCGCAGCGCCGGCGAATCTGGCGGCTACAGCCCTTTCCCAGGTCGCCATCGATCTGCAGTGGA
>CALFPI010000512.1 GCA_937919035.1 uncultured Gemmatimonadaceae bacterium | reverse complement strand
GGCAGCGTCAAGCTCTCGACCCGCTTCGGCCGCAAGCTGACACACGTTGCCCGGTTGCCGAAGGGGGCTCGCCGGGGCAGCGGCGACCCGAACGAGGATCGCCCGAGTCCCTGGTTGAAGGTGGTTGTCGCCGTTGTCGCCATCGCCTTCTGCTACAGCCTGCTGAACGACTACGGCTTCATCCGGGAGCTCACTGGGGGACGCTTCGGCGACGACCCGGCCGTGACGGAGGTCTCCGGCGAGGCGATGTAGCCGGGGCCAGGCGTGCAGGCAGGCTCGGAGCGGGTGGCGCTCCCGACACACAGATCAGGGCCCGAGTTTCACCGCCGGCCCGGATGCCGGCAGCTCACAGTTTGTCCTCTCCGGCGCACCTTCGTAGACTCGCAGCCTTCGTTTCCATTTCGAACTCGACCCTGAATGCGGGGACAGAATCAACGGCCCGGCATGATGAAGGTGGGGACTGAATGAGCGCATCGGCGGAGGCCCTGGTCGTCGAGGATCTGCACAAGAGCTTCGGCAGCGTCGAAGTGCTGAAGGGAATTTCGCTGGTCGCACGCGAGCACGACGTGGTCTCCATCCTGGGCAGCAGCGGCTCGGGCAAGAGCACCTTGTTGCGCTGCATCAACCTGCTGGAGATCCCGGACGCCGGCAACGTCTACGTGCACGGCGAACTGATCAGGATGACAACGACGTCCGGCGCCGCGCGTGTGCCCGAGGACAAACGCCAGGTTGAACGCATGCGCTCGCGCCTGGCCATGGTGTTCCAGCAATTCAATCTGTGGTCCCACATGACGGTGCTGCAGAACGTCATCGAAGCGCCCATGCACGTGCTCAAGGTGCCTCGGGCCGAAGCGGTGGAACGGGCGGAGTCGGTGTTGCAGCGCGTCGACATGTACGAACGCAAGGACTACTACCCGGCGCACCTGTCAGGTGGCCAGCAACAGCGCGCCGCGATCGCCCGCGCGCTGGCCATGGAGCCGGCAATGATGCTCTTCGATGAGCCCACTTCGGCGCTGGATCCGGAGTTGGTGGGAGAGGTGCTCAAGGTCATACGCGGCCTGGCGGAAGAGGGCCGCACAATGCTGGTTGTCACCCACGAGATGGCTTTCGCGCGGGACGTGTCCACCAAGGTCATGTTCCTCCACGAAGGCCAGGTCGAGGAAGACGGGGTCCCCGCGCAGGTCTTTGACGAGCCGAAATCGGCACGTTTCAGGCAATTTCTCGCGGGGACGTTGCGGTGACGCTGACACAGAAGCAGACAGGAGCAGGAAATTGACAAGGCTCATTGCACTCACGCTGACCCTGGTCGTGCTGGGACTCGGCAGCAGCGTTGCCAGCGCCAGAGATTGGCAAGTGATTCGTATCGGCGTGGAGGGGGCCTATCCACCGTTCAGTGCGCTCACTGCCGATGGCAAGCTGGTGGGTTTCGACATCGACATCGCTCATGCGCTGTGTGCCGAGATGGGGGCCGAGTGCACCATGGTGCAACAGGACTGGGACGGCATGATTCCCGCGTTGCTGGCCCGCAAGTACGACGCCATCATCGCGTCCATGGCCATCACCGCCGAGCGCAAGAAGAAGGTTGCCTTCACCGGCAAATACTATCAGGTGCCCGCCAGATTCGCGCGCCGCAAAGGCTCCGGCATCGAAATCAGCGAAGCGGGTCTGCAGGGCAAGGCAGTTGGCGTACAACGCGCCACCACCCATGACAACTTCATTTCCGGAGAGTTCGGCAGCGACGTGGACATCAAGCGGTATGCCTCTCAGGACGAGGCCTATCTGGATGCCGCGGTGGGACGCCTGGATCTATTGCTCGCCGACTCCGTGGCGATGCAGGAGGGCTTCCTCGACACCGACAACGGCAAGGATTGGGAGTTCGTGGGGCCAGGCTACACCGACGTCAAATACTATGGCGACGGCGCTGGCATCGCGGTCAGTAAGAGCAACCAGGATCTCGTGGACCGGTTCAACAAGGCGATCGAGGCGATCCGCGCCAATGGCACGTACCAGAAGATCAACGCCAAGTACTTCGATTTCGACGTCTTTGCGGGCTGACAGCAGTACGGCGGATCCTGTTCACATGGGCTAACGCACGTCAGGAGTCATTCGGTGTTGGATCTGCACGGCTACCTGCCATTGATCCTGAAGGGGACACTGCTCACCGTCGAGGTGGCGGTACTGTCGCTGCTGATGGCCATCCTTCTCGGCCTGATCGGCGCCGCCGCGAAACTCTCGGGATCGCGGGGCGTGCGGTTGCTTGCGCAGGTCTACACGACCGTAATCCGCGGCGTGCCCGATCTGGTACTCATGACCCTGATCTACTTCGGCGGCCAGATCCTGGTCAACGACATCGGCGATCGTCTCGGGTGGGACTACGTCGACGTGAGTCCCTTCGCAGCGGGCGTGCTCACCATCGGCTTCATCTTCGGCGCCTACCTGACCGAGACCTTTCGCGGTGGGATCATGGCAGTGTCCCGTGGTGAGATCGAGGCGGGACACGCCTACGGCATGACGCCGAGACAGGTCTTCTTCCGCATCACCATGCCGGCCATGGTTCGGCACGCATTGCCCGGCTTCAGCAACAACTGGCTGGTGTTGGCCAAGACCACTGCGCTGGTGTCCGTCATCGGCCTGCACGATATGGTCTACAACGCCGGGCAGGCCGGCGGCGCCACCCGGCAACCCTTCACCTTCTACCTGCTCGTGGCCCTGCTGTTTCTCGTGCTCACCGGCGTGTCCGATATCGGCCTGCGTTGGGTCGAGAGGCGCTACAGCGTTGGTGTGAGGAAGGCCTAGCGTGGACGTCAACGTCATCCTCGAAAACATCCCGCTGTACATCGAGGGTATGTGGGTCACCGTGCAGCTCGTCGTCCTGTCGCTGATTCTCGGTCTGGCCCTGGCCGTGCCGCTGGCGCTCGTCGCCACATCGAGGCGTCGGTTCATCGCGTTCTGGCCGCGGGCCTACATCTACTTCTTCCGCGGTACGCCCTTGCTGGTGCAGATGTTCATGATCTATCACGGCACGGCACAATTCGACTGGCTCAAGGACAGCGCTCTCTGGGTCGTGTTCAAGGAAGCCTACTGGTGTGCCCTGATCGCGTTTGCGCTGAACACCGCCGCCTACACGGGCGAGATGCTCCGCGGCGCCATCGCGCAGACGCCCTTCGGCGAGGTCGAGGCAGCCCGGGCCTACGGGATGTCCAGATGGACCAGGTTTCGGCGCATCATCCTGCCGAGCGCCTGCCGACGGGCGTTACCCTCCTACGGCAATGAGGTGATCTTCATGCTCCATGGCAGCGCTCTGGCGGGCGTGATCACCATCGTCGATCTGTTCGGGGCGGCGAAGATCGTCAATGCGCGGCACTTCGTTCCCTTCGAATCCTTCATGGCTGCCGGCTTCTTCTATCTGTGCCTGACGCTCCTGATCGTGTGGATCTTTCGGATCGCCGAGACCCACTGGCACGCCTACATGCGTCCCAGAGAGGAGGAGGGTGAAGAAAAGGGTTCCTTTCCTGCGAGATCGGCGCCAGCATACGCAGCCAAGGGCCTGTGAGCCGTAGCCTCCGTCGAATCCACATGTCAACCGCCCTGTTCATCACGCCATGGGTGCTGTGCTGCCATGGCCCAGTTGCCTGTTAGGAGAATCAAACAATGAGCGTCGCATCTCCCACCGCTTCCTCTTATCGTGCGCCAGCGTTTCTGGACTTCCAGCCTGAGTGGTCCGGCAAAGGCGCCACCGAGGCTCGTCTGGAGGCTCTCCGAAAGCACAGCGTCGTCATCATCGATGACTTCGTCGACAGCGAATGGATTCCGCTTCTGCGCGAGGCGGGCCGCCGCGTGACGGAGGCCTGCCGCCCCGAGAGGGGCTACAGCGTTATCGACTCCTCCAAAGGCTATGTGCACCGGACGGAGCAGGACGAGCCGTGGGCGATTCGCGGCATCATCCATCCGGCGTTTGACGAACCCAGCTTCGCCGAGTTTCACGGCTCCGATGAGATGCTGGAGTTCGTGGCGGGCTGGTGCAACGGGCTCCCGCCGGAAGATCTGACGCTGAGCACGATACTGCTCTGGTGCAACAACCGGAAACATGAGCACAAACTTGGCTGGCATCGGGACACGGTGTGGTGGGGCACCGGAGAAAGCCGAAGTTCCCAGGAAAAGCGACCGGACGGTCCCGAGGCGTATTCCGAGGAGGCCGAAAGGGCTGTGTGGGAGAAGATCCAGGAGCAGAACAACAAGCAGGTCGATGAGCGCAATGGCGTCGGCATATTCCTGGCCCTCGTGGATGACGAGTGTCACGAGATTGTCGCCGGAAGCCACAGCCGGTGGCGGACGCCGCTGGAGCACGACGTACTCCTGCCGCAGTCTATGAAGGATGCGGGCGTGCCGTACACACCCAGCTGGGATGGCGAGAGCCCGCTCCCGGCTCAGACCGCGGTGCGGCTCAAGGCGGGACAGGCGCTGATCCGCCTCGGGACCAACATCCACACGGGCCACACCGTGACCGATCGCGAACGGAATTCCCTGGCAATCGGCTGGTCCAGGTGGAGCGGCCCGCTGGAAGGCGAACCCAAGGTGGCGGATGGGCGCTGGGCATGGCAGCACGACCCGGCCGTGCGCGAGGCGCTGCCGCACGAGTGGATGAAAACCGCGTGGGACCGCTGGGCGGAAACGGAGAGGCTGGGAAATACGCTGGGAGACCGCTACGCGACGTGGGACATCAAGAACATCAAGTCAGGGCAGCTGCTGGGCTGGCGAGGGGAGCTGGAGAAGCAGGCTGCCGCCGCCGGTGACGCGTGGGAGGATTTCCACAAGGTAGAAGAGTAGAGGTCTGACAGTATCTCGAAGACACCCCCTGGGACTCGATCCGGCGACGGCTCATCATCAGCAGAGCCGCACGGCAATGGTGAATGCATCCGCTGGATTCTCCACCGTCATCCGATGGATCTCCTCGTCGCTGAAGCCGGCCTGTTTCAGCTCGGGGATCACGTCGGTGAACAAGTCATCGTGCGGCCGGTAGATGCCGCCCTCCGCTTCACCCGGCTCATACCATCCGGCATCGTGGGAGAGATGTACTCGCTGCAGGCAGCCACGCTCCTTCATCTGCCGCAAATGAGCAAGGTCGCGTTCCAGTTCTGATCGATCCAATCCGTCGAAAGCGATCCAGGCGCCCTGACGCGCGGCGCGCTCGTGGAGATCGTTATCCTTCTCTCGGTGTGCGTGGGTCCAGATCCACGCCTCGGGGTGCACGCCCTGGTCCAGGAGGATCTCGATCTGCGCCATCGCCGGGATCGCCGCAGCCGTGTGCGACATGATGGTCAGTCCCGTCCGTTTGTGTGTAATCGCCGCTGCCAGCACCAGCTTCTTGTCCACCGCCGACAGGGCCGTCAGGTCCACGCCGATCTTGATAAAGCCGGGCCGCACACGGGTGCCATCGATTCCCGACTCCCATTCCCGCGTCCAACGGTCGGCCAGTTGCTCAGGTGAGTCTTCGCAGGCGTGTTGCGGCAGGAACTTGTCCTGCGCCGCTCCGTAGTAGCCGACATTCGTGATGATGTGCAGACCTGTCGTGTCGGACAGCCGTTGCAGGAGGCGCACATCCTTGCCCAGGAAGGAGGGTGTGCATTCCACGAATGTATCACATCCCAGATCCTTCACTCGTTGCAGATGAGGCAGGATCCGGTTGAAGGCATCGTCCGCATCATAGCGGTCGGGAGAGATCTTGTCGGCGCCGATGAAGTCGACGAGCACATGTTCGTGTGTCAGCGTCAAGCCCATCTGATCCGGTCGGATCGGGCCGGCAACCGTCATAACCTCACGCATGTCAATTGTCCGATTTCGGAGGCAGTGCAGACATCGCCGAACAGCACCGAGCGATGATGGCCCATTATGATGATGGCCCATTATGCGGCATCGCTGCGTCCCGGACAAGGCCAGGCTGGTGGGATCAGAGCAGTTGCGCGGGACGTATAGATTTCGACATAATCCCTCCATCTCGGGAGTACCTGCCATGGAGACATCGTCCACTTCATCCATCGAGATCGTCGGAGACCCTAATGTCCACGATCCCTTCCTGTCTGCCATCTGCGCTGTCCTTCGATCCTGGGGCCGGAATGGTGACTATGACCAGGTCGCCGGGCTCTCGGGCGCGGCGTTTTCGCCGCTCTACGATGAAGGC
>CALFPI010000511.1 GCA_937919035.1 uncultured Gemmatimonadaceae bacterium | reverse complement strand
AGATTGTCTGTCGCCGCGCCATCAGCCCGGCGCACCAGCGCATGCTGCATGTCGTGACTGGACTTCCAGCCCCCGGCGGCGACCCAGACAATGCCGGCATCAACGCGGGGATCTCTGGGGGTGTACACATCCATCACGAGGGCCATGCCGTCTTTATAGCCGTAGACGACATCTGTTTCGTGGTTGAAATCGGTCATTGTTTCTAGCGACCTCGCGTTTGGCTGGTGAACCACATTCAGCGGTAAAAGTGCATCTGCACGAAGAGATCGCTGCCGGTTTGCCCCACCGCCGGCATGAGCAGGCGGAAGCGGCCGTCCAGGGTTACACCGGCATAGGGTGACACCTGCAACCCCAGCTGCAGCCGATGTTCTTCGTCGTCGATGATCTCCGTGTCCGGATCACTGAAGTCGTGCGCCAGCAGCAGGGTCACGCCGTTCCAGGCGACATAGTTGGCCTCCTGATAGAACGCCACCTGGTCCGTGCTGCGACCACTGGCGCGCTGCAGACTGCCGGTGTCGTACTCGAACTGGTACGTCAGCGGCAGGCTGCGGTGATTGCGCCACGGATTCAACACGCCATAGAGACCGTACGTCGACGTGTCCCCGCCTTCGTCGATGGACCGGCGCCGGATCATGGCGCTGGCACCCACACTCCAGCTGAGTTCGCGAAACCCGGCGTTGATGGCGCTGCCCCAGCCGTCGTCGACATCGGTGATGTCCCAGTCACCGGGGGCGCGGGTCCGCGATGCCATGCGGAACCACGATGCGTTGAGGAACGGGTAGTTCGGCATGGCGCCGATTTCGACACCCGTGACGCGGGATTCAGCCAGAGCCCCGTCGAGTTCAAAACTGCGGCGAATGCGGGATGTGTGATCATCCAGCCGCAGGCCAAAGGAGGGCACGAAACGACCCGCCTTGATATAGGCCTGATAGGGCGCCTCGTGCAGCATGGCAAAGGCTTCGCGGAAGTAGAACGAGTGATCCTTGGTGTATGTCTCGGCGTATTCGCCGGAGCGGCCGCGTACGCCGGTATTGACCAGGAACGTCAGGTGGTGCACCGGATGCACCGCCACGGGAACGTCGATCTGCATGGGAAAGATCAGGGAGCCGAGGTAGGCGAGACGTAGATCCGCGCCCACGCGTAACACCGGGTCCGCATTCAGGCGTTCGTAACGTCCCTGCAGCAGGCCGTAGGCGGACGGTTTGCCCTGCGGTGTGCCCCGGGCCCAGCCGTCCGCCATTTCCTGGCTGAGCTCTTCAAAGTCTTCCATCGCTTCTGCGAACGTGTTGGGACCAACAGGGAGATTGGCATCATAACTAGTCGCCCGATCGCGACGACCAAAGTAGGGGGCATTCCTGTCCCAGTCATCCGTCGGCCGCGGACTCGTGGCGATCATGGGCAGCGTCGACTGACCGAAGAAGCGGCCGGATGTGTTGCGCATGCCACCACCGGCGGGGTCGACGTGGCAGGACTGGCAGGACATGTTGCACTTGCGGTCGGCAAGGGGCGGATTCTCCCACTTGTTGGGCCCCACGTGGCAGTTCTCACATGTTCGCGCCGACCGTGCCGCATACATGGGTGTCGCTTGTGCGGTGGCGGCGAGACTCAGCGTGGCAGCGACAACCAGGACGTGAGTCAGTCGCATTGTGTGCCCCCGTCAATCCATCGCTCGATGGTGAGTTTTTCCTTGGTTGTCAGACGCGGCCATGCCCCTGGCGGCATGTTGTTGTCGATGAAGACGTCCTCGACAATGTCCTCGAGGTTGTTGATGATGGCCGCACACGATTCCAGACCTGGCTCAACCCCCAGGGTGCGGTTCCGCTTCCCCGCCTCATCCTCTTCATCCTCTTCATCCTCTTCGCCCCCTCCTGTCCCGGTGTGGCACGGGATGCAGTCACGCTGGAAGATCGGATAGACCTGTGCAAATGAGGGTTTCTGCGCCACGACATCTGGATCGACCTCATTGAGGGTGCGATCTCCCGAACCGCAGGCAACCATCATTGCGACGGCAACACCTGCGAACAGTCTGCACATCAGCTTCAGCATGACGTCTCCCGGATGGTTCATCGAACAGCCATTCAGCCTGGACTGCGGTGCAGTACCACCCTGAATGTTTTGATCTCGAAGGGGGTGATATCGAAGGTCAGGTCCTGACTTCCCGGGGGACACGGCAGGGGGCGTGCTTCCTGCTCGATCAGGTTGGTCTCGCAGGCTTCCTGCAGTGGGAAAGCGAAGCGCAATTGCGCCCCCGTCTGGGAGCGGCCCTCGGTTTCGTACACGCGGATCACCATACCCGCCGGTGTGTCGCGCACGGTCGACACGGCCAGGCTGTCGCCGTCGACCTCGATCAGGCTGAAACGCTGCGGCAACGGGCCCTCGTGGCGCGTCGCTTTGAGGCCCAGCAGAGGCCGGTTGAATTCCATGCCCCTGCGGCAGATCTTGGCATCGCGCCAGTCACCCTGGTGCGGCACCAGGGCGTAGTCGAATTCGTGCGTCACGCCCAGTTCGTAACCGTCCGTCGTCTTGGTGCTCTTGCTGAAACCGCCCGACTCGCCGTAGCCCTCCTTCAGCGCCGTCGCCTTGAGCAAGGACAGGAGCATCACGCCCTGATCCACGTTGTTGCCCGGCAACCCGCGGTTGAGCAGAGCCAGACCCCGGTCGGCGTCGCTGTAGTCCATCCAGTTCTGCGCGGGAAACTCGCCCGTGGGCCGATCGATGGCACCGAAGGGAATCTCCTGCGTGATGGTTCCCTGTGGCAGGCTCGTGGGCAGGGCCATGCGGTAGCGCACGCGTTCGTCTTCGTTGATCAGCGTCGTGTGGATGTCGATGCGCGGCAGGCCGGCGTAGAGTCGTACGCGCGTGGCGAAGGAGCCGCGACCAAAGGGAAAGTTGACCCGGTAGTCGAGGCGGGCATGGCCCCGGCTCACGCGTCCGTCGCCACCATAGTGGTGGGAGAAGGCGGCGCGGCTGTCGCCCTCGGTCGGTACCGGATGCTCCCGGTTCATGGGATAGAGCGCGTCCCCTTTGCAGTGGCCGTTGTACTCCCAGAAGTTGCCGTTGTCGAGTTCGCGGACCACGGTGTTGCCGAAGGGCTGCTCAGCGTTGATGACCTCCCACTGGGCACGCTTGTCATAGAGGCTGCGGATGGCCCCGTTCCACGAGTCGATTTCCACCCGGAAGAACTCGTTCTCCAGCACATCGACGTGGACGTCGGCGGTGATGAAGGTGACCTGGTTGGTCTGCAGCGTCGGTGTCGTTGGCGCCCTGTCGGTGGCAACGACCCGGTAGACCTCGTACCCCAGACTTGGTACGTCGCGGGGGATGAAGAGCACGGTGGCGCGCTTGATGCCCCCCGTAGCGTAGCGTTCGCAGGTGACCAGATCACTGGCGACAGGCTCGCCGGTACTGTTGCGAACCTCGACCTCGAAGACGTCCTGCACGGAGAAACCGATACTGCACTCCACCACGTCGTCACGGTTCCAACTGAGTGGATTGAAGACCACCAGCGGGATGCCTTCCCCCTGAGTATCGATCTGCCCGACGAGGTGGTCGAGAGAGGTCTGCAGAGAGTCTGCCGCCGCCGTCCCCGCCGCCTTGTAACGGTCGATGGTGTTGAGGTAGACCTTGTCCACATGGGAACCACAGATGATGTCGTGGAACTGGTTGAAGAGCACACCTTCCCAGGTGTGGGCCAGCCCCGCCGCCTGCGTGGGCCCTCCCAGTTGCACTGCCAGGGCGTCCGCCAGTTCGGCATTGGCCAGTGTGGTCTCGACCTGTCGGTTCCACTGTTTGACGGCAATGCGGGCACTGTAGCAGCCCTGGAAGACGGGATTGAGATCCCCCTCGAGGAGGGGAAACTCGCGACTGTCTTTGATCAGATCGAAATACTCCGAGGGCGTGGAGATGCGGAACTCGACGTCATCGAAGGCCCGGTTGTACTCCGCGAAAAGTTGCGTGACATGGGGTTGAACGTGGGTCAGATCGGCGCCACTGACGGCCAGCAGATGGGGGGTCAGAGCGTGTTTCTTCAGCTGCTCGAGGCGCAGGTCGGCGAACTTCTTGAACTCGGGCAGGTTGCCCGGCGCCGGATAGAGCACGCAGTAGGTGCTGCGCATCCAGTGGCAGAACAGCCGCGTGCCATCCAAACCCTGCCACCAGTATTCGGTGGGCCCGTCGAACGTACCCAGGCGCTGGAAAACATTGTGATCGAAGCCGCACTTGCGCATCAACTGGGGGATCTGCGGGTGCTGGCCGAAGGTGTCCAGCAGCCAGCCGCAGCGCACTTCGACCCCGAGGTTTTCCTCGCACCAACCTTTGCCGGAGAGCACCTGGCGGATGAAGGACTCGCCGGAAGGAATGTTGACATCCGGCATGGCGTACATGCCGCAGGTGATCTCCAGACGCCCGGCAGCGATCATCTGCTCGACAAAGGGCCGCTCCTCGGGGTGCGCCTCGAGGAAGGGGCCGATGTAGCAGGTCTGATCCAGAACGAACTTGAATTCCGGGTCCGCCCGCATCGCCGCCAGCGCTCCCAGAGCAACGGAGTAGCCGATCTCGAAGGTCTCATCCCGGGTGAGGAAGACCTCGGCGTCGTAATGGGTGTGCGGCACGTAGTGTACGGTGAGCTTCATCGATGACCTCGGTTACGGGCGCCTCGGGGAGGTTGGTGTCACAGTTGTGCGTATATGGACGAGACTATTTGGTTTCCACGTGAACAGCAAGCGTTTCCCCTCCGCCAACCACTCGAGGAGCCCATGGCACAGCGATTGAACGCCACGCAGGTGCAGGACTATCAGGACAGGGGTTTCCTCATCATTGCGGAGCCCGTGTTCTCGCCGGAGCGATTTGCCGCCTTCAAAGAGCGTTTCGAAATGCACATGCGAGTATGGCAGGAAGTCACGGGCAAACCCGTCGAGCTCATCGATCGCGCCCACTTCGTCGACCCCAGACTCAACGAATGGTTGCTGGCCCCGGAGGTGCTCGACCTCATTGAGCCCTTGATCGGCCCGGACATCGCGCTGTTTGCCAGTTCCTGTTTCAACAAACTCGACGGCGGCGGCAAGAGAGTGCCCTGGCACGAAGACGGCTCCTACTGGAAATCGATGGCCGAGAACCGCATCGAGGTGGCTACCGTGTGGTTGGCGATCGATCCGTCGACGACGGACAATGGCTGCATGCGGGTGATCCCCGGCTCGCATCGCGAGGCCGACCGGGCACATGAGGCAGTCAGTGATGGCGCCGATGCACTGCTGACGCAGACCGTGCCCGCAGATCTGTTCGATGAATCGACGGCGGTTGACTGCATCCTCCAACCCAATCAATGCAGCCTGCACGATGCCTATCTCATTCACGGCTCCGACGCTACCCAGGGCAAGGCGCGGCGCTGCGGCTACCAGATGCGCTACATGCCGACCACGGTCAAATCAACGGCCGGCGGCGGCCAGCAGGTATATCTCGCGCGGGGCGTTGATCATGCCGGCAACGACTATGCCGATCCAACGCGCGTCAATGAACGGTGGCTGGCGGGCAATGCCGAGGGGCAACGCCTCGCCAGCATGTGCGCTGCATCCGCCGCCGGCCTCGGCCACTGAACCGCCGTCAGCCTTTGACCATGTCCAGGACGGCCGCCATGATCCGTGGCACGTCCGGGACGTAGGCGTTCTCCAGCACGGGCGTGAACGGCACCGGTATATCGGCGGAGGCGACACGTCGAATCGAGGCCCGGGCACGATCGCCAAGGCGCTCCGTGACACCGGCGGCGATTTCAGCGCCCACGCCGCCGGTCTTGGGCCCTTCTTCGACGATCACCAGGCGACCGGTTTTTTCGACGGAGGCACAGATTGTGGCAAAGTCGATCGGCGACAGCGAGCGCGCATCGATCACCTCTGCCTGCACCCCTTCGTCAGCCAGTCGGTCCGCCGCCTGCTGCGCCAGATGGGCGGTGAGCAGCCAGCCGACGATCGTTACATCATTCCCTTCACGACGAATCGCCGCCTGATCCAGGGGCAGGACGTAGTCGCCCTCAGGAATCTCGCTCGAAGCATCGATGGCGCCGGACTCCGCGCGGGCGCCTTTCGAGCCGTACAGCAGCTTGTGCTCGAAGATCAGTACAGGATTGTCATCACGCACCGCCGCCTTCAGGATCCCCCTGGCATCGTAGGCAGTGGATACAGCCACGACCTTGAGCCCGGGCACACCGATGAAGTAGCGCTCCAGATTCTGCGCATGCTGGCTGCCACGACCGGTGGCCCCCACTGGCGCCCGCATGACGAGGGGCACCTTGCACTGGCCCCCGGACATGTAACACATCTTGGCGGCGTTGTTGACGATCTGATCCATCGCCAGGAAGAGGAAGTCCCCGTACTGCACGTCGACGATGGGACGCATGCCCATCAATGCCGCGCCCACGCCCACGCCGAAGAAACCCAGTTCGGCAATCGGTGTGTTGATCATGCGGTCCGGGAAGCGCTCCTCCAGACCAAGGGTCACAGTAAAGGCGCCCCCCCAGCCTCCCGGGACGGCGATGTCTTCGCCCAGGCAGAACACCTTGGGATCACGTTCCATCTCTTCGGTGATCGCGCCGCGCAGTGATTCGGCGATCGATACGCGTTTTGGCGTCGTGGTTGTTGTCATTCAGGCCAGCACGTGGGTGGTAAGATCGGCGAGGGTCGGCTGCGGCTGCGTCTTGGCGCGTTCCACAGCGTCGTCGAAGGATGTGAGGATCTGTTTACGGACTGCATCGAGTTCTTCGGTGGTTGCGTGTCCTGCCTCGACCAGAGCCTGGCCGAGGCGCACGATCGGGTCATACTCGAGCCATTGTTCACGTTCCGGTTTGGGCTGGTAGTGACAGGCGTCGCGCCGGGAATGCCCCGTACGTCGGTACGTCAGCAGTTCGAGGAAGGCCGGCCCGCGGCCGGCACGACAGTCGTCGACGGCGCGGCGCGCCGCCTCATACACAGCGATCACGTCATTGCCATCGATGCGCCGGCCGTCGATGCCGTAGCTGGACAGTCGTTCGGCGATGGTGGCGGCGCGCATGACCTTCGATACGTGGGTCGAGGCGCCGTACTGGTTGTTCTCGCAGATGAACACCACCGGCACATCCCAGATGGCGGCCATGTTGACGCCCTCGTGGAAGGCACCCTCGGCGATGGCGCCATCACCGAAGAAACAGGCGGCGACCTGGCCGGTCTGCTGCATCTTGAAGGCCAGAGCCATGCCGGCAGCGACAGGCACGCCGCCAGCGACGATGGCGATGGAGGGGATCATGCCCTTGTCCATGTTGACCATGTGCATGGAACCACCCTTGCCACCGGCGCAACCGGTGGCGGCGCCGAAAAGTTCGAACAACATCTCATCGACGCTCAGCCCCTTGGCCAGGGCATGACCGTGGCCACGAAAGGTCGAGGTGATCCAGTCCGTCGGCTCCAGGGCGGTGCAGACGCCGACAGCACAGGCCTCCTGTCCCTGGCACTGATGGATGGTCCCCGGCATCGTGCCTTCGAGAAAGAGGAACTTGACCCCCTCTTCGAACTCCCGAATCTGCACCATGCGCTCATACAGACCGAGCAGGAAACCAGCCTCGTAGCTGTCGATGTCGATTTTCGCCTGCGGTGGATTCGTCAATGTCATCCTCAACGGCTTTCGGTTTCGATGTGGGCGATGATGGTACCGACGCCGACGGTTGTGTCCGGCTGCGCAACCCACTCCCGCAGCACACCCTCCACCGGTGACTCCACTTCCATCACCGCTTTGTCGGTTTCAATCTCGAGGATGGCCTGACCACGGGTGATCCTGTCGCCCACGTTCACCAGCCACTGCTTGACGTCAACTTCGTCCCCCGTGGTGGACAGATCGGGCATCTTGAACTTGTAGAGCATGAAGCAGTGCCGTCCTTTTCTCGTGTCAGCCGGGCGCGGATTCGACCCCTGCGAGTTGATCGGCCAAAGAAACATCTCCATGTTGTGCAAGCACAACACTTCTTTGAGAATTTTCGCCATGACGAAGACCCGTGAGATGGACCGAGATGGCCGCAATTGACGTCGTCTGCGCCGGGGTGCTCGTAGCTGACGTCTTTGTGCCCCCCCTCGAGCGCCTGCCCCACGCCGGGGAACTGCTGGCGACGGACGATTTCTGGATCGACTCCGGTGGCTGTGCCGCCAATACCGCAACCAGCCTGGTGAAGCTCGACGTCGCCGCCGCCGTCGCCGGGGTTGTTGGCACCGATATCTACGGTGATTTCGTCGAGCGAGATCTCGGCACCAAGGGAGTCGATACGGCCGCCCTTCGACGCACCGATGTGGCTGGCACGTCCAAGACCGTGATCCTGCCGGTACGGGGGGAAGACCGACGCTACATCCACACCTTTGGCGCCAACGCCGACTTCCGCGTCGCCGACATCCCACGAGAACTTGTGGCTCATGCCGGCGTCCTCTGTGTCAGCGGTTATCTCATTCTGCCGGCTTTCGACCCCGTCGAGCTGGCGGAGTTATTCACCTTCGCCCGGCAGCAGGGCGTATGGACGATTCTCGATGTGGTCGTGACCGAAGGTGGCAATGAAGGTGGCCAGCACTGGGCTGCCCTGACACCGGTACTGCCACAGGTCGATTTCTTTCTGCCGAATAACGACGAGGCACAGCAGCTTACGGGTGAGACGGATCCGCTGCGGCAGGCACAGCAGCTGCGGCAGGCGGGCTGCGGCACGGCCATCGTCACCCTGGGTGACAGGGGCGCAGTCATCGCCGATGAACGGGATGTGGTTTGCCTCGAAGGGTTTGCTGTGGATGTCGTCGACGGTTCCGGTGCGGGAGACGCCTTTGCCGCCGGTCTCATCGCCGGTCTCATCGATGGTCTCGACACGCAGGCCTGTGTGCGTCTGGCCAGTGCCATCGGCGCCTCTGCATGCAGCAAACTGGGCTGTACCACGGGCGTGTTCTCCCGCGCCGAGGCCAACACCTTTCTGGAGGCTGTCTGATGCCGATCACACCGATGACGGAGTTGCTGGCCCGGGCCGCTGCGGGCAACTATGGGGTCGGCTATTTCGAAGCCTGGGACGTGGACTCACTGGAGGCGGTGATCGGCGCGGCAGAGGCGGAAGGGGCGCCCGTGATTGTCGGCTTTGGTGGCGCCATGGCTGCAGGCACCTGGCTCGATGCGGGCGGGGTCGAAGTCCTGGCCGGCATCGGTCTGGCCCTGGCATCACGCAGTCGCGTGCCAACGGCCCTGTTGTTCAACGAGGCACATACCTTGGCGCAGGCGCGACGGGCCGTCGATGCGGGCTTCAACGCCGTCATGCTGGACACTTCGGCCTGGTCATGGGAACACGCCATCGCCGAGGTCACCCAGTTGGTCGAGTACGCCCACGAGCGCGGCGCCAGTGTCGAGGCTGAACTGGGGCGCCTGCCCGACGCCGTGGCGGGCGGCGTCGATGACTCGCAGGCGTCGTTGACCGATCCGCAGCAGGCGGCAGAATTCGCCCAACGTACAGGGATCGACTGCCTCGCCGTGTCGGTGGGCAACGTACACCTGCTGCGCGACAGCCTTGCGCCGGTCGACATGGCACATCTGGAGGCGATCCGGGCGTGTGTAGCGTTGCCCCTTGTCATGCACGGCGGTACGAGTTTTCCCCCCGATGAAGTGCCGCGTGCGATCGCCGCCGGCGTCGGCAAATTCAACGTCGGCACCGTATTGAAGGGTGAATTTCTCCACGGTGTGCGGCAGAGCGTGACCTCATGGCCGGCAGACGTTGACGTCCACGATGTGCTCGGCTCACACAAAGGGACCGATATGCTGGCGGAGGGCAAGACGCGGATGCAGAGCCGCGTGCAGCAACTGATCCGACTCTACCGGGGTGGAGGCAGCCGATGAAACGCTCCCGTATCAATGCCATCATGGCCGACGCCGACGCCTTCCTGCAGTCTCGACTGTTCTACCTGCCCCCCTTCGCCTACTGGACCCCCGAGAATTGGGCCCGGCGTGGTGCCGAGGCCAGCGAGATCGTCGACCGACGCCTCGGCTGGGATATCACCGATTTCGGTCAAGGCGACTTCGACCGCATCGGTTTGTTCGTCTTCACCCTGCGTAACGGCACCCCCACGGGGGCCAAGAGCTATGCCGAGAAGATTCTCGTCGTCAACGTCGATCAGGTGACGCCCATGCACTTCCACTGGTCGAAAATGGAGGACATCATCAACCGCGGTGGCGGTGATCTGGCGGTACGGGTCCACAATGCGACTGCAGAGGAGAAACTGGCCGACACGGACGTGGAAGTCCACCTGGATGGTGTCGTGCGCACGGTGCCTGCTGGCGAGGCCCTGTTGCTCAGCCCTGGTGAAAGCATCACCCTCGGCCCGGGCCTGTACCACGAGTTCTGGGGCGTGGGCGAGAGGGTCCTGGTCGGCGAGGTCTCGAAGGTGAACGACGACGCCACGGACAACTGCTTCCTTGGCGGCGTGGGGCGCTTCCCTGATATCGAGGAGGACGAAGCGCCACGGCACCTTCTCGTCAACGACTACGAGCGCTACTTCCAGACCGGGACCTGAGGGTTGAGGCCGGTGGTCGAGTCTGGTGGTGAGGCCTGGCGGGATCTGGATTCACTACGTCCCGGCGCACAATGGTTAGTATTGCGTCCATG
>CALFPI010000510.1 GCA_937919035.1 uncultured Gemmatimonadaceae bacterium | reverse complement strand
ACTGGTCACTGCAATACAAGTCGGCTGTGGCTGCGGCTGCGGCTGTCACGCGTCCCCGGGGCGATTCTTCGGCGCCAGTTCAGCTTCGAGCTCGGCCAACTGAGGTTCCACGATGGACGTGTAGCAGTCTGGACAAATGCCGTGGCTGAAGCTGACATCCGCATGGTCCTCGATGTAGCCCTCCACCTGTTTCCAGTAGTTGTTGTCGCCGCGGATTTTTTTGCAGTACGAACAGATCGGCAGCAGCCCCTGCAGCGTCTTTACCTTGCCGAGGGCAGCCTCGAGTTCAGTGACGCGTTGCGCCAGCTGTCGCTGCAGTTCGACGACCCGCTCGCCAACGCCGATTCGGGCCGCCAGCTCTCGTCGACCGAAAGGTTTGGTGATGTAATCGTTGGCCCCCGCATCGAGGCCGGCAACGATGTCTTCTTCTGATTCGCGACTCGTGAGCAGGATGATGTAAAGACTCTCGAGGCCCGCCCTCTGCCGGGCAAGACGACAGACGTCGACGCCGTCAAGTTCGGGCATCATCCAGTCAAGGATGGCGACGGATGGGGGAGAGGGCTGCTGCAACGCTGCCCTCTCCCCCATCCGTCGGCGCACACGACCAGCTCATGTCCCCAGCCGGTCAGGGTCTTCTCCAGAAGCATGCGGGACGTTGGTTCGTCTTCGGCGATGAGGATCCGCATGGGAACTGGTATCAGCCGGGCGGCGAGACTGTGGGGCCACCATCCTCGCCTTCGCGGACGAGAATGGCGGCAGGTATCAGCACGCAGTATCCAAGCACAAGAAGAACCGGTGCCGCCGTCAGCGACAGAAAACCATCAACCGGTGGCACCCGCAACAGCACATAACCGACGGCAATCACCAACAGGCCGATGCCGAAAAGGATCCAGTTCTTGCGCGTGAATGGCAGTTCGGTGCGGGCCAAGTGGTGCCTCTCTGCGGTGACAGGTGGCGGGTCTTCTCTGCTTCGACGCTACTGGAAGGTGCTCCCTCCCTATCGACGCTTCTCGGGGATCCGCGCGGAACGTCCCTTGCGAGCGCGCAGGTAGTACAAGCGGGCCCGACGCACACGGCCACGTCGAAAAGGCTCAATCTTGGCGAGGCGTGGCGAATGCAGCGGGAAGATTCGCTCCACTGCGACCCCCTGGGTCACTTTGCGGACTGTGAAGGTCGCGTGGATTCCAGAGCCGCGGCGCTGGATCACGTCACCCTCAAATATCTGGATGCGCTCCTTATCCCCTTCGATGACGCGAACGTGGATTCGCACAGAGTCTCCCGCACTGAACGCGGGAAGGTCGCTCCTGAGCTGATTGGCGGTAATCTCACTGAGAATGCTGGCATCCATGACGTGTTCCTTCTCTCTTTCTCTGGTCTGCACACTCTACGATACCTTCGAGAGTGGATTCGGTTCAATCTGTGTCGGGTGCGCCCGCGCGCTCCCATACATCAATGAGGCGCCGTTCCTCATCATCGAGGTCAGCACCAGGCAACAGGTCAGGCCGCCGCTCAAAGGTCCGACGCAGGGACTGCCGTCGTCGCCAGGCATCGATGCGGCCGTGATCGCCACTGAGCAACTCCTGTGGCACGTCCTGCCCCTCAAAGCGGGCAGGTCGTGTGTACCACGGACAATCGAGCAGGCCGTCGTCGTGAAACGAATCGGCCATGGCAGAACTGAAATCTCCGAGCACCCCGGGTATGAGGCGCACAACAGCATCAATCAGTACCAGAGCCGCGGGCTCGCCACCGGTCAGGATATAGTCGCCAATGGACACATCCTGATCGATACAACGTGTGCGGGCCCGCTCGTCGACCCCTTTGTAGTGTCCACACAACAATACGAGATGCTCGTGCAGTGACAGCCGTGTCGCCAGGGCCTGGTCGAGACGGTCCCCATCGGCACTCAGGTAAATGCTGTGACCGTGTGACAGCTGCAGGGCATCCCAGCAGGCGGCCACGGGTTCGGGCTTGAGCAACATGCCGCGGCCACCCCCGAAGGGTGCGTCATCCACGGTGCCGTGACGATCCATTGCGTACTGGCGCAGGTCGTGCACAGCGACCTCCACATGGCCGTCCGTTACGGCGCGACCAAGTATGCTCGTGCTCAGCGGGTCGGTGAAGAACCCCGGGAACAGGGTGACGATCTCAATCTTCACGTCTCCTGCTCGCTCCCGGGCGCAGGAGTTGCCCCGGGCGAGGGCTCTGTCGTCGTCGGCAGAGCCTGCTGAAACAGGTCATCCACGCCTCGCACCGTGATCCGTCCTGCCTCTGTGTCGATATCAACGACAAAGCTCTTCACCGCAGGAATCAGCACTTCACTGTCGTCGTCAAGGCGGACAGCATAAACATCGGTGGAAGGCATACTCAGGACTTCGGTAACGACGCCACGGCGCACTTCCAGGTCCTGATCCCAAACTTCACAGCCGACAACATCAAAGATGTAGAACGCCCCCTCGGGCAATGGTGCCAACTCTGCTACCGGAACGGTGAGATAACCGCCCACGAGCTGTTCTCGTGCCGCCTCGGGGGTATCGATCCCGGTGAACTTGATCAACGGACCACGATTGTCCGACCGGCGGTGCTGAATCTTCAACTCCCGGTCGGGCTTGCCCTGCCGTTCCAGACGAACCCGACGCAAACCGACGAACCGCTCAGCATCCCACGACAACAGCTCGATGCCGACCTCGCCCTGGATTCCCTTGGGGCGCGCCACATAACCAATCGCGACCCGCTCGGGTGTATCCCGCCTGGGCGGGCCTGGCGCACTCACCTGGAGCCTCGGAATCCGCTACTTCTCCTCGGGCGCGCTCGCCTCAGGTGCCGGCACTACAGCTTCGGCAACGGGCGCCGCAGCTTCAGCAACGGGTGCCGCAGCTTCGGCAACGGGCGCTGCAGCTTCAGCAACGGGTGCTGCAACTTCAGCAACGGGTGCTGCAACCGTCTCTTCTTCGGCTGCAGGGGCGGCCACGGCGCCAGCCAGCTTCTTGCGACGCTTGGGCTTGGCAACTTTGAGAGCCATTGCATTCTCACTGCCCTCAAAACCACGCCAGCGAGCCAGCAGGCCCCTGCTGTTGAACAGGTCGTGAACAGTGTCCGTCATCTGCGCGCCGTTGTTCAACCAGGTGATGGCAGCTTCCTCGTTGACATCAAAGCGGGCGTGCACCGGATCATAGGTGCCCAGTTCCTCCAGGGCCTGGCCGGACCGGGGCTGATTGTCGGTCATGACCACAATACGGTAGAAGGGACGACGCTTACGTCCCATCCTTTTCAGTCGAAGCTTGACCAATGAACGTTTGCTCCTCGAGTAGTGTGCGAAATCTTGTTTACGTCGTGGTTATTATCTGGCGCCGGGAAAGCCGGCAGGCATCTGCGGCATGCCGCGACCGCGCATCTTCCGCCCGGGGCGGCTCATCTGGCGCATCATCTTCTGCATCGCGCCGAACTGCTTGACCAGCCGGTTTACGTCCTGGATGGACGTGCCGCTGCCACGGGCGATCCGGCGGCGGCGACTGCCGTTGAGAAGCTGCGGTTTCTGGCGCTCGGCGATGGTCATCGAATTGATGATCGCTTCCGTCTGTTTGAAGGCTCCGTCGTCAACCTGCATGCCCTTGAGCGCCTTGTTGGCGCCCGGAATCATGCCGAGCAATTGATCGAGTGGACCCATACGCTTGACCGCCTGCAGTTGCTCCTTGAAATCCTCAAAAGTGAAGGTGTCCTTGCGCATCTTTGCTTCCATGCGCTGCGCCTGATCTTTGTCGAAGGCATTTTCGGCCTTCTCAACCAGGGACAGGACGTCACCCATGCCGAGAATCCTTGAGGCGACACGTTCCGGGTGGAAGGGCTCCAGAGCATCGAGCATTTCTCCGGTGCCGATGAACTTTATCGGAGCCCCCGTAACCTGCCGGATCGACAACGCGGCACCGCCGCGGGCGTCACCTTCCATCTTCGAGAGAATGATACCGTCGAGAGCCAGCGCCTCATGGAAACGTGTTGCTGTTTCCACGGATTCCTGACCGAGCATGGCATCGGCGACAAAGAGAATCTCGTGCGGTTTGCAGACGTCGCGGATCTTCGTCACCTGGGCCATCATCTCCTCGTCGATGCTGGTGCGACCAGCCGTGTCGAGAAAGACGATGCTGCGGTTGCGGTTGCGTGCCTGCAACACCCCGAGCCTGCAGATCTCTACCGGGTCGGATGTGCCCGCCTCTTCAGGTCCAAAGACCTCTACGCCGAGTGTAGCTCCATGCGTGCGCAGTTGCTCGACGGCGGCGGGACGCGTCGTGTCGGCGGCGACAAGGTAGGGGAGGCGATCACGCTGCTGAAAGTGCCGAGCCAGCTTGCCGGCGATGGTGGTTTTGCCAGCGCCCTGAAGGCCGGCAAGAAGCACGATGGTCGGTGGTTGCGGTGCCAGATCGATGGTCGCTGTCGAGGTGCCGAGCAGACTGACGAGTTCGCCGTGTACAATCCGGATCACCTGTTGGCCGGGGGTCAGGCTCTTCATGACCTCCTGGCCCAGGGCCCGCTCACGCACACGACCGAGAAAGTCCTTGGCAACCTTAAAGTTGACGTCCGCCTCGAGC
>CALFPI010000509.1 GCA_937919035.1 uncultured Gemmatimonadaceae bacterium | reverse complement strand
TCAGAGTGCGCGCAGGAGAAACGGCGCACAAGTGGGACAGGCGAGCCTCAGAGTGTCAGTCGGAGCACACAGTTGGGACAAGCATGTCCCACAAAAGTGCAGGTGGCGATCTGCTCAGCCCTCGCTGGCACGGGCGTTCATGAAGGCGGCCATGTGCCCGATGGCCTGCTTGCTCTCCGGCAGTTCACGCACCTGAAAGACGTGGACCATGCCGGGCCACACCTCCAGTTCAACGTCGACGCCAAAGGAACGGGCCCGGTGGGCGACACGAATGCTGTCATCACGAATGATCTCAAACTGGCCGACCTGAATCAGCAGCGGCGGGATGCCACTGAAGTCCGCCAAGACCGGCGACGCCAGCGGGTCGCGGGGATCTGTCTCTGCCAGGTACAGATCCACGAACGTCGGCAGGCACAGGGGACTCATGATGGGGTCGTTTTTCGCCTCGCTCTGCAGGGACGGCTCGTCAGTGTCAGGTCGGCAAAAGCGGAGAGGGCGATGCCTGCTGCCGGCAGGGGCCGCGCCCGGTCCCGCAGAGCCAGAAGGGCTGCCAGCACGAGGCCGCCACCGGCAGAATCACCGGCTATGAAAGTTGTCCTTGCCGGTCCCGGCCCCGTGGGTCCGTGGTTGAGCAGCCATTCATGGGCACCGCAACAGTCCTCGATCGCCGCCGGGAAGGGGTGCTCCGGTGCCAGTCGATAGTCGAGCAGCAGCACCGCACACCGTGCCGCAGCCGATATCTCGGCAGCCATCGCAGCGTAGTGGGCGCCGGTGCCGGACACGTAGCCGCCGCCATGCAGGTAGAGCAGCCGCACGTCCGGATCGGCGCCGGGGGCGAGGATCCACTCACCGGGCACACCATCCACCAGCAGCGGCATACACTGTACGTGGCTGTCGGCCGGCGCCTGGCGCACCGCCATGCCCTGGCGCAGGCCTTCCAGGCAGAACTCGTTGCCCTCGGCGCCGTAGGCCGGTGTACTCAGCGCCTGACGCAGATACTCCAGGCTTTCACCAGACACCTCGCCAGACAGCTCACCGGACAGCAGCGGGTCAGTCATAGGGCTCGTAGTCAATCTCCATGAACTCTGCTACTTCCGGGATCCAGCGGGTCTGCACAAAATCGACGTGTGCAGGGTGTGTGTTGTAGGCCTCGTACTCCGCCGCAGAGGTGAACTCCATGGAGAAGCCGAAGTCGTAGCCGTTCTTCTTGCTGGTCTGCCGCAGGCGTTCGAAACTGGACACACCGGGTATTGTGGCCAGGGCCATTGCCGCGAGCAGGAAGGCAGCCTCTGCAGCCGATCCGGCGGCATGCTTGAGGCGGAAGACAACGGTATGGCGAATCATGGGCGCACCGCGCAGACCTGTGCTGCCACCGCGGCCAACATGGATCGTTCGCCAACAGGGATCTTGCCGGCTGCCGCCGGTTCCCCCACAGGTTCGCCGAACAGGGTCCACTGAAAACACAGCGCCGCCAGGTACGATCCAGCCAGCGTCGGATGGGATTTGTCGGCATCGTGCAGCACGGGTGCGGTTGCGGTTGCGCTTGCGGTTGCGGTAGTCTGGGCCAGCGCCTGCTGCCAGGCGAGTCCTGCGGGCACGACGGTCACACCCAGTTCGGTACCAATTTCATCATACGTTGCGGTGAGTGTTGCCTGGGTCTCGGGTGCATTCAGCCGGGCCCACGTCATATACAGCACCGTGCGGGCGCCGCTGTCGGCAATGATTCCATGGAAATCACGGATGTTCTCCTGTGTTCGTTTGGGGTTCTTGATAGGTAGCGTGCTCTGCTCCTGCAGGACGACGTAGTCCCAGCCGCCTTCGGCCAACAGCAGGCCTGCGGTACCCTTGTTCAGGTGCTGCCGCAGCGACGCACCACCGGCTGCGACCAGTTCGGATTCGAGCCGGGTGCCAGCGCTGGCTGTTGCCGCAAGACCGGCCAGCAACGCAGGCAGATCGTTGCGCTGGGTGAAACTGTTGCCGATGAAGAGAATTTTCGCATTGCCCTGAGTCATATACACTCCTGATTGGCCTGCAATACTGGCGCCGCAGGTGTGGCGCGGCAAGTCTGCCGGTCAGCCGATTTTTTTCTCCGTCCTGCCAACCGTGCACCGAAGGCAGGACACTAACTGTTCGAAAACGCCCCAGAGTGTATGGAGAGTCACATGGACGACGAAGAGCGCGACCTGATTCGCCGCGCGCAATATGGTGAGGGCTGGGCCTTCGAACAGCTGGTACGTCGTTACGATCGGCCCATCCTGGCCCTGGCACGTGACATGGTGGGCAATATTTCTGACGCCCAGGATGTCTATCAGGAGGCGTTGATAGCGGCCTTCCAGGGCCTGCCCCGGTTTCGTATGGACAGCGATTTTTCCACCTGGCTCTACCGGATTGCGGTGCACAAGGCACTCCGGTTTCGTCGTCAGCGACAGCGCCGGCGAACAGTGTACGAGGCGTCGGCTGTTCAGCCTCCCCAGCCCGGCGCGGCCGTTGCCGACCGACAGGTGCTCGACGTGGAAATGCGGCAACAACTGGATCTGGCACTGGAGGAACTGTCCGGCCAGGAGCGACTGGCCTTCACTCTCTGTCACCGGCAGGGTCTGCGGATCGACAGAGCGGCAGAACTGATGGAGTGCTCCGCGGGATCGGTGAAGAGTTATCTGTTCCGCGGACGAGACAAGGTGAGGAAGGCCCTGGGGGCCTACATGGAATCCTGATGACGAATCACGAAGCAATGAGAGAACGGGTGCTGTCCTACCTCTACGGTGGTCTGACGCCGGTAGAGGTGGAAGCATTCCGCCGAGAACTGGCAAGCAATGTTGAACTGGCGCAGTGCCTGGCGGCAGAGGGAGTCGGGTTGCATGCCCAGCTCCCTGTGGGCAACGGACTGACCGATCTGCCGGACAGTGTACTCGACGAAAGTCGCCTGTTGTTCCGAGCTGCGCTGCGGCGTCAGGTGCGCGAGCCTCTGTCCATCCTGTCGCGGTGCAGTCTCTGGCTCGGTGGAATCGCACCGCGGCTGATCTGGACGGGCGGGAGTGTCGCCCTCGCCCTGTGTGGTGTGCTGCTGGGACGGGCCATGCCGGACCCATCCGGACTCCGGGCCCCGGCGCTGACGGCAGAGACCCTGGTCGACGTTGAGGTGCGTGGGTATGACGAGGCGGCGGGACGCATCGAGTTGGAACTCGTCGGCCTGGCAACGACACACATGGAAGGGGATCTGGCAGACCCGCAGATCCAGGCGTTGCTGTCGGCGGCCATGCTGGGCGATCTCGAACCAGGTTC
>CALFPI010000508.1 GCA_937919035.1 uncultured Gemmatimonadaceae bacterium | reverse complement strand
CTCGTCGAACAACGACGCCCGCCGCGGCTCGGTGAGGGCATGTTCCGCCACTTTCCCACCGTCGAGCATTTCGATGACGCTCTCGAATCATGTAACGAGGCTCTGCGCGTGATCGAGCCACTCGGCGTGCCCCAGTTGCTCCTGGCAACCCGGGTCGTGCACAGTTACGTGACGCTGACGCAGGCCATCTGGAACATCAGCCATCGTTACGCGCATGCAGACCTGCTGCACATCCAGACGCAGCATATCCTGCAGGAAGATCTGCGACAGCTGAGCGTTGCGGGTGCTGCCAACATCGATGCCATCAGCGCCTGGCGCAGCAATCTGGGGCCGGAGCCGTGGCATCACCGCGTGCACGACGCCATCGCCGCTACCCAACAGACGGTGCGCCGCATCGACGCCCACATCCGTGAGCGCTGTTTGTTCTGAATCCGCCGGGAACAGGCACGGGCCGACCCCGTCTGGGGTCGACCCGTGCATGTCACTGATCGACACTACTGCAGCTTGTCGGTGCTACTTCACTGCGTTGTACAGCGTCGTCCAGTCATCCAGATTGTTCAGGTTGACGGCGTCCAGGCAGGAACCATCATCACTGATGCCGGCAGCAGAGAGGATCTCGCCGCGCGTCCCGTCGTCGTGGTTGTAGCCACGAATGGCGGCGTTCGACGCCTCGATCTCCGCCGCAGGAATGTTGCCGCCACGCTGCTTGAGGATCCACGCCTCAAACTGCCCGTATGTCGGCAAGCTGCCCTTGACGAAGGCGACGGCTGCATCACGATCTACCTTGAGACCATCCAAGGTCATCTGATCGAAGCCGCCGCCGCACTCGGGATAGTCCTCAGGAAGCTTGCCCTTGGCGCTGAGCAGGAGCTTCAGCCACAGACGGGGCAGATGAATGGCGCCGAGCGGGCCGGCCAGGTCGGAACTGATCAGGGGTACAATGCTCACGGTAAATCCTCCGAGGATAGCAAGTGGGGGGTGGTAATCTCGGGCCTACATGGCCGGGATCAGCCTTGGACGTAAGTGGTTTGACCCGGTTCCCGTCAAGCCTGCGCCTTCCTTCGGGTTGCCGACACCTGCCACGTCAGCTATCGTGCACGCCTGCCTCGACCCGTCCCCCGACGCCACTCAGGAGCCCGTCATGCATACCGGTACGCAGCAATTCGATACCAGCGACAAGGACCTTGAGTTTCTCGCCCGGCACGGTGTGACGGCGAAGAACGAAAACTCAATCAGCCTCGATCGCGACAAGGGCTGGGATGTAGCGGAGTTGATCGAAAAGAAGGAGAAGTGCGCGAAATTCGGCATCGACATGGAGATGGTCGCGCTGCCGACGCATCTACTGGCCCGAGATGGCCTCTCCACGCCCGCCTACATGCGGGGTGACTTCACCAGGGGGGATGAAGAGATCGAACTGGTCTGCAAGCTCATTCGCCAGACGGCAGAAGCCGGGATCCCGGCGATCAAGTATTTCCTCTGCGAGATGGAGAATCAGCGCACCGAGAGTCTGCCTCTGGGGCGCGGCCGGTCAAGCTACAGCACCTGGGACCTGGCAAAGGCGGATGACTCGCCGCGCTACGACACGCCCGTCACCGCCGAGATGAACTGGGAGCGTATCACGCATTATCTGGAACGTGTCGTCCCCGTCGCCGAAGAGTGCAAGGTGCGTATGGCCTGTCACCCCTGTGACCCCTGGCTGCCACCCGGTTTCAAGGGTGTTGATCGGGTGCTGGGGGGTCCGGAGGGTTTCAGCAAGTTCATCGACATCTGTCCCAGCGACTACCACGGCGTCAATCTGTGCCTGGGTTGCATGGCCGAGGCTTCCACTGACCCGAAGAATGATGTACCCGAAATCATCCGTTACTTCGGCTCGCGCAACAAGATTTTCCTGTGTCATTTCCGCAACATCGTCGGCGGCCGCAACAAGTTCCAGGAAGTCTGGCCGGACGAAGGCGTCATGAGCATGTACCAGAACATCCGCGCCCTGAAACAAGTGGGCTACTCGCACATGGTTGTTCCCGACCACGCCCCCGGCCACGAGGATTCCGATATGTACCAGGCCTGGGCCTTTGAGTTCGGCTACATCCACGCCATGATCCAGGCGGTGAACGAGGCTGACGCCAACTGAGGCTCAGTCCAACTGAGGTTCACATCGTCACCTGGTACCCGAGGAGCCATGAGCCAGAGTCCTGATCGTTTCCGCTTCTTCGATCGTGTGCGCACGGCGGTGATCCTGCTCGTCGTCGCCTTCCACGTCTCTGCCGCCCACACAGGCTTTCCCGTGTACATCATGGAGACGAACTCCCACATGGGGTTCGCTTACTTCAATCTGATCTGCAATGCCTTCATCATGAACACCCTTTTCTTTGTTGCTGGCTTCTTTTCCGTCGCATCCCTGTTATCGGTCGGTGTCAGCTGGTGCCTGGCGGAGTTCTTCCTACACCGGATGCCTCGGCTGGGTCTCGCCCTCATCATCTCCTTGTTCACGGGCGTCCTGCTCACCACCTGATCCGGGAACAACGCGCGCCCTTGCCACCACTGTGGCGAGAGCGAGATTCTTTGCATACTGGCCGACTGTGGCCCATCTCTTCAAGAGGATCGAACGACGATGAAGTCTGTACTGCTGACCGGCACCAACGGCACCGTCGCCAAGGCGATGAAACAGGAGTTGTCTGACACGTATGACCTGTCCGGTATCAGCCTCGTACGGATGGATGACGTTGTGCGCGACATTGGTCAGTTGGAGTCGCCCACGTGGAAGGCGCAGATGGACGAGTATCGGGCGCGCCTGATGGAGCAGATGACCACAGCCTTCCGTGGCAAGGATGCCGTTGTGCACCTGGGATGGAACACGCGCGACGACAACTGCGGCGGCGGCATGGACCCCCTGAACCTT
>CALFPI010000507.1 GCA_937919035.1 uncultured Gemmatimonadaceae bacterium | reverse complement strand
TAGCCGGCTCATGGATCATCTCAAGGATCTGCAGTTGCCCGACGACGTATTCGCGCGCATAACCTGCGACAACGCCCAGCGTCTGCTGGACAGCTACCTGGACTAACCGGCATGGAATGGTTGGTCGGGCAGGGCGTCATCGGTGCGCTGGTGTTACTTGTGGCAGCCTTTGCCCTGCTGGTCAAGTGTGCGGACTGGATGGTCGAAGCCGCCGCGGATCTGGCCCGGTGCATGCGGGTGCCGCCGATTCTGATCGGCATCGTCATCGTCAGCATCGGCACAACCACGCCGGAACTGGCCGTGTCGATCCAGGCCGCCCTCGACGGCAAGGCAAGTATCGCTCTGGGCAATGCCGTGGGTTCCGTCATCTACGACGACGGCATCGCGCTGCCTCTGGTCGCTCTGCTGGCCCCCACCGTTGTTGTCATCGACCGGATTATTCTACGCTCCGCCACCGTGTTTCTCGTCGTCGCCCACCTTGGTGCCTACTGGATGTGCGCCGACGGGACCCTGTCGCGTGGTGAGGGGATGCTGCTGGTCTGCGGCTTCTTTGCCTATCTGGGTTACGCCTACTGGGAACAGCGGCGCGGGCGCCCACTGATGACGGAGGAAGTCGACTTCGACACACCGCCGCGATCCTGGCCGACGATCCTGGGTCTGTTGACCATCGGTCTGGCGGGTGTGCTGGTGAGCAGTCATGGGATCGTGCTGGCAGCGCCCGTACTGGCCACGGCCGCCGGTGTTTCCGACGTCATCATCGCTCTTGTCGTCGTCGCTCTGGGAACCTCGATCCCCGAGATTGCCACGTGTGTGACGGCTGCGCGCAAGAACCAGGGCAGCCTGGCAGTGGGCAACATCCTGGGCGCCGACATCCTCAATATCTGCTGGATCGCCGGTGCTTCAGCCACCGTGCAGGATCTGGTTGTGCCGGCAGACGTCATACACTTCATGTTTCCCGCGATGCTCATCATCGTCTTCACGATGCTGAGTCTGATGCGCTGGGGGCACCGATTTGAACGCTGGAAAGGTGTGGTGTTGCTGGTCATGTGCTGCATCTATATCGTGGCGCTCTTCGTCGTTAATCCGGGGGCCTTGCAGACGGACCTGCACGTCACCCCGCCAACAGGAGAACAAGTGTGGATCTCGGACTGAAAGGCAAGGTGGCTCTGGTCACTGGAGCCAGTCGTGGCATCGGCAATCGTATCGCTCTGGCACTGGCTGCCGAGGGCGCCAATCTATGTATCTGCGGGCGCACGGAAGAGACGCTTGCGGCAGCGGCCGACGAAATCCGCCAGACGGGTGTGGAGGTCGAGGCCTTTGTCGGTGATGTTACCGAGACGCCCGCGGCAGATGCATTTGTGGCGGCGGCGAAGGCTCGCTTTGGTGAGCAGATCCACGTGCTGGTCAACAATGTCGGGGGCTCGGTGTGGACACCTTTTGCCGAGATCTCTGACGAAGAGTGGCTCAAGGTATTCGATCTGAGTTTTTTCTCCGCCGTGCGCGTATCACGTGCGGCATTTTCGGCCCTTGCCGCTGGCCAAGGCAGTATCGTCAACGTCTCCAGCATTTTCGGTCGTGAGAATGGCGGACCGATCAGTTACAACGCCGCCAAAGCCGCCATGATCAGCATGACGTCAAACCTTGCCATCGAGGCGACGAAGTCCGGCATTCGCGTCAACAGTGTCGCCCCGGGCTCCATCATCTTTCCCGGCGGCAGCTGGGAACGCCGACAGCAGGCAGATCCCGAAGCCATGGCCAAATTTGTCGAGGACAACATCCCCGGAGGCCGCTTCGGCACGCCGGAGGAGGTCGCATCTGTCGTCACCTTCCTGGCCTCACCGAAAGCCAGCTGGGTGCTCGGTGCCTGTCTGAACGTGGATGGCGGTCAGTCGAAGTCGAACTTCTGATCCGGCGGTGGCAACCCGTTTGCACATGCTCCTCTCGATCCTGGTCCTGGTCGGTGTTGTTGGGGCTCAGGAGCAGGTTGTCGGCATCGAGTTTCTCAATGAGAGGATGCGGATTCCGGAGTCCGAGTTGTTTGACGAGGGGATCTACATCGAGTCAGGTGTCGGCCTCTCCTTCGGCGTCGACAAGCGACTGGCCTACCTGCCCGGTGAATACGAGGAGGCGGCGCAGCGCTTCGAAGTGGCAGTGCGACAGTTCCGCTACAAGGCGGAAGTCTGGGTCTATCTGGCGCGGGCCTACTTCTACATGAAGTTGCCCGATGCGGCTAGTGATGCGCTGGTACGCGCCGAAGCGCAGATGCCGGACCTGAGCGCTCACTTCTGGCAGCCCATGCTCGCCAGCCTCAAGTCGGAGATTCGTCAACGCGCCCTGAGGCAACAGGCGCAGATTGATTTCTACTCGACGGGGCAGGATGAGGTGTTGTCGCTCTTCCGGCTCTACCTGTTTCTGGCGGATCATGACAGCGCCCGGGATCTGGTCGCCGTCGCCCACGGCCGTGCGCGCATGATGCGGGAGAACGCACAGATGGTTTCCGGCGCCAGCCGCAGTGCCCAGGCAGCCGAGGCCGATCGCTGGCAGCAACTGGGGGAGCGGCTCGCCAGTGAACTGCAGGCGGCGGGGATCTCGGTGCCACCCGTTGCCGTAGCACCACCGTTGCCGGACATCACCGAATATGCAGATATCGAAGAGCAGGAGCGCGTGCGCGTTCTGCAGTTGCGCGTCGATTTCTATGCCGCGACGGAAGCCGACTTTGAGCAGCTGTTTCAGGCCTATTTCGATCGAGCCGACATGATCAGGGCGCGCGCCGTGATCGCCTCACTGGAGCGCCACATCACGGATCTGGGCGTGCAAGCCTCGGTTGCGGCAACCCTGGGCGACCAGGCCGATATCGAGGAGCAGATCGATGCGCTCAAGGCGATGGGTGCCAGCATGCGCACCCAGGTCGGCGCTGAGACCGTGGACACAGAAGCCGTCGCTCCTGCTGGAAGTGCGCCGTGAGGGTCTGCTGGGTCCTGAACCTGTTCATGATCTTCATGAGCTCTCAGGCTCTGGCCCAGGATCACACGCCCTCTCCGGCGGCCCTGGCCCTGCGTCGCGAATACAATGAAGTCGCCGCCGCCATCGATACGCTGGTGCGGCTGTATTCGGCCGAGCGCATGACCCGGCTCGCCGATGCTGCCGTGACCCCCGGGGCGCAGCTTCCAGCCGGCGCGAAGCTGGTCCTGCTGATGTGGGCGGACGACGAAGCCCGCGTCTATCTCAATGGTGCACCCGTCGGCGAAACACGCCTGACGCCGACACGAATCGAGATTCCCGAGATCTACCTGCAGGTCGACAACGTCCTGACGGCACAGTGCTGGGATACCGATCGCGTGGAGAGTGGGTTCATGGCAGGACTCTACATCGAGGATGACTCCGGCCTGCGGCCGGTGCTGACCACAGTGGAAGGACAGGGCTGGGAAGTGGCGACGGGGGAGCATGCCGGCAGTCCGGCACAGGAGATCTACTATGCTCACACGCAACCCGACCTGCCCCATGCCGCAGTGATGTGGGGACCCCAACTGTTCGGCAATGTCGAGCTTCGTGTGCACTTTCGCGCCAGCGATGTAACCCGCGCCGCCCGCCGGGCGCCGGTGGTGGCGGCGCTGCCGCGGCTGCAGCAGAAA
>CALFPI010000506.1 GCA_937919035.1 uncultured Gemmatimonadaceae bacterium | reverse complement strand
CCGCTCTCCAGTTGGGTGAAATCCTCGGCGGTTTGCAGGTCGAGGGCACGCAGCACAGTGCCATCGGAGCCCTGGAGATGCCAGCCGAAAATCGAACCTTCCGTCGTCGTCTCGCGGGTGGTAACCATGCCCAACTGCACCTGATCCACCCAGAACGTCGCACCGAGGTCGAGCCACATCGTACAGCACACCAGTTGATCGTGGCCGGCATAGCCACTGGAATACTTGAGATCCCAGGCGTTGCCATACCATTTGGTCAGATACACACCATCGACTGCATCCAGGGGTGTGCCGTTGCCGCCATCTTCGTATGCGGCACCACCATGACGCTGCGGCCGGTAGGCGATGTTAGGACCCGGTCCCCAGACCCGTACCTCTGAGATGCGGGGCAACTCGCGTTTGAAAAAGCGGATCGGCCCTTTCTCGGCTTCCGGCAACACATTGTAGATCTGCTCGGCAGTCTGCAGAGTATCGCCTGCATCATCCATTACGGGTCTGATGCGCTTGACGAAACCACCCGCCGTCAGCCTCTGATACACCCGCAGGCCCCGGCGGGCGTCGGGTAACTCGTCGTAGGCTGCCTGACCCATGTCGCCTTCGCCGAGCAGTTCCTTGGTGTCGAAGTCACTGTCGAAAATGGTGACCCGCACATAATGCACGAAGGTACCTGAAAAGTCAGGCGAGCCGTCCAGATTCGCATCAGACGAGTCCAATGGCTCCAGAGGAAAGACAAAGTGCCGCTGATTTCCTGAGACGGACGCACGGCCGACAACGTCGAAGCGGTAATTTTTCGACGATGTGTCGCCCGCCTGCTTGCCCATGGAAACCTCGACGGCGAACAGCTTGGGTGCATCACCTATATCGTCTGAACCCTCAACCTCAACGAAGGAAATGCCCAGGTCATTCAAGCGGCGAATACCCGACAGCGTGCCCGGCAGGAACTGGCCGGCCCGAACCACGGTATCACCTGCAGCAACAACGATGGCGCCAGCTTCATCCAGCAGATCCGCCGGTGCGATAACACCCAACAGGGAGGTTAGCCTGGAAAAGGCGCCGATCGCCGCCTGCAACTCGGGCGTGAGGTCTGCTGTGGACTCGGCGTCGGTGGGAATCCCAGGCACTACCTCCTGGCCACCTGACTCGATGGGCGGAAACTGCACGACGATGCTGTCGGAAAAAACGGCCCTCCCAAGATCGATCAAGACCTGCCAGTTGCGCAGTCCGTCCGCATTGAAGTCGGCGTCTGCCGGTTGCCAGTATGTATTGACATCTCCGTCGCCGATCTTGCCAGCGTCGGCGTCGTTCGACAGCGCCTGGATTTCGCCGGTGACCGTAACATTGAGCCCGCGGAAACGGACATCGTCAACGTAGCTGAAATCGCTCCGATCGAGAACGTAGTTTTGCGTCGCCGAAAAGTATTTGGGTTTGATGCCGAAGGAGGTGAAGTCGAAAATGCCCGTAGAGTCCATGGGAGACTGCACTTCGCGCACCAGATTGTTCTGATACACCCAGTTGCGCCAATGAGATTCACGGTCGACAGAGATCTGATCCCCGGCGGTATTGAACTGGAAGGCCCCCGACTGCGCCTCGGCGACACCGATGGTTGCGCCGAAGCAAAGCAATGCGATAAGAAGCCTTTTCATGGTCTACGTCTCCTGCAGTTAATGCACCGGGCCACTGAGCTTCTTGCCGCTCCCAATGGATACTGTCGAAACTTGCCCATCAGATCGAGATGAAATGAACTCAGTAGACTACCGATACGACGCGTGTGGAGACGAAGTCGCCACTATCAGTATTGCCCGTCAGCTTGATCAGATACAGACCTGGCGCGACGAGATTGTTGCTGTCGTCCTTGCCATCCCAGGCCTCGGTGAAGCTGCCCACAGCACGATCATTGGCCCAACTGCGCACGATGCGGCCGGATAAATCATAAACCTCAAGCGTGACCGGGATGTCCTCGACGACCCTGAGGATGTCATATGTCACGTGGGCAGCATCGTTGATCCCGTCGCCGTTCGGCGTGAACGGATTCGGCTCGACGGTTACTCTCTTGACAACATCTTCAATCGCCAGAGCGACACTGGTCACGACGTCAAGGGCGTTGCGATCCGACAGATCCTCGGTGAAGGATAACACATCCCCCTCAAGAATCCGCTGCGGTAAAATCGTCCCTGTCGTATCCAGCCCGCCAGCGGCATTTTCGGCGGTGAGAAAGATGATATTGCTGTAATCGGTTTTGGGGCCGGCGCCGAGCGTGTCGAGAAACACATGCCCGGTGAAGTCCGTCTTGACGTCAAGAACCCGCCCGCGAAATTTGACCAGTACGACCAGCGAGTCACCTGATGCAGTCGATGGGGCGACCCGCGGAATACCAAGGACAAAGAAATTGTCGTTGCGTGCGACGGTCTCAAAAGCAACCGCCTTCGAGTGCTCGACTGTCTTGAGACCGTAAGCGAACTCTACGCCGAGAATCTCCGATACGATCGTCGGCGTGGGAATACGGATCCGATTGAAGCCAGGATTGCCGGCTTGAAAACTCGGCCGCAGCGCGTAGGTGAAAACCGTATCCTGCCCGGCGGCGATCTCGGCGGCGGGAACGATCTCCGCCACAACCGCTTGCAGGATCGGCGGGAATAGCTGCTCGATCTTCAGATTGCGCACGATCGTGGCTGAATTGGGGTCAGAACTGGAGAAGTCGATGCGCAACTGGAAGAAGGGCCGTTCGCCCGGCACATCGATACGATGACCATTGGTCAGAGGCTGAAAACCACTCCAGAATACCGGGTCCGGGAGCCGCGGCAGATCGTTGCTCTGCCGGTCTCGCTTGTTGGCGGCGGGAACGATCGTCGGATCACTGTACTCAGGGAACGTCGTCTGCGCGTCAGCACGCTCCTGGTCGGACAGTGCATTCCAGATATCACGGGCTGCTGCGCGCAGCAGCGGATCGTCAAGATTGAGAATCTGCCCCTCCGTTGTGCTGCCCTGGCGGCGGTCCGTCACACTGGCATTGGGGCGCCACTCTACCTGATCACCGTTGGCATTCAGACGGATCAGAATCAGGGGCTCAGGTGTGAACCCCGTCTGTATGTTGACAGTCGCAGTTGAGGCATC
>CALFPI010000505.1 GCA_937919035.1 uncultured Gemmatimonadaceae bacterium | reverse complement strand
CCGCGTAGACATCGACGCCCATTTCGGTGACACATCCCTGACAGAACAGCATGGCATTCGACGCACTCGGGACCAGGCCAAAGATCCTCTCATACTGCTCCAGCGTTGACACGATGCGCGCCGCACCACCCATCGGTTCGGCAATCGGTGGATCATCGGGATGCAGTGCCATACGCACGCCACATTCTTCGGCAACGGGGATCACCCGCTCCAGGAAGTACGTGAGATTGGCCCACATCCCCGCCTCGTCGATCTGTTTGCCCGGGTACTCCTTCTTGACCTGTTCCCACTCTTCGTAATCGAAGGTGCTGTAACGAACGCCACCGCGTCCCACAGCCGATGTCGTACGGAAGTTGCCGATGGGTTTGAAGTTGTATCCCAAGGTCGCTACACCGGCCTCGCCCATGGCACGCAGCACATCACACCACTCCTCGATCCTGGCGTCCCGTCCCGCCTGGGCCAGAGTGATCTCATCGGGGCCGCCCAGGGCGATGTTAGTGAACCGCAACCCGTGAGACTCAGCCTGACGACGCACGCCCTGCAGATACAGGGTCATCTCCTCCCGTGTGTGCAGACCATCGGCACCGCCAAATGGTGGCGGGTACACCGTCAGGTCATCGACACCGATGGCTCGATAGAAGGCCAGGTTCTCATCATTGACGTGGGCGTGATTGAGCTGATCCTGGATTCGCATTCTCTGTCTCCTATTGCCGTGCCGACATCCAGCTCATGCTCTCGCCACGAACCAGGAAGGAGCGATCGTCGTACCAACCCGGATTCTCCACCGGGATACGTCCCTGCTCGACGGCGACGTCGAGGGGGTTGGCCCGCGTCTGCAACGGCAGGGTCACGCGCGCATGCACACGCGCCGATTCGTACACGGCCATCATGATCTCCAGCGCCATCTTACCCTTGTCGCCGGAGCCCCGGTAGTCTTCGACTTTGCCCTCGATCCAGTCGACGATCCCGTAGGCCTGGTTGACGAAGGCGTCGCCATAACCGTGCTGACTCTTGTCGGGTGGATCAAAAACAAACCAGCCCCCCGTGTCCTTGTTCATGTATTTCAGCGTGTTGTCATTGACCACCATCATGCCCTCCTCACCGTAGACCTCGCAGCCCACCATGTATTTGCCGGAGAGTTCGTTTTCGATCACACCGGTGGCGCCATTGGCGTAACCGATCAGGCCACTGCAGCGGTCCTCGACACGATGGCCGAAGATGTGATGATCCGTCTTGCGCTCGACGCTTCCCATCACCCACTCGGCCTTCATGTCACCCATGATGTAGCCCTGACAGTCGATGCCGTGTGTGCCAGTGTTCATCATCCCCGCCCGCACACCGGTCCACAGCCGCACCGGTGCACCGATGACACCTTCGGCAATGAGCCGCCGCGCCTCGGTCCATGACGAGTAGAACCGGCGTTGGTGTCCCACTGCGAGTTTCACCTCACTGCGCGCGCAGGAGATGATCATCGCATCACCCTCAGCCAGAGAGCAAGCCATGGGCTTCTCCGTCAGTATGGCCTTTGGCCTGTGGGCGGCAGCGGCGACCGTCATTTCGGCATGCTGCGGATCCCACGAACATACCGAGACGATATCCAGCTTCTCCTTGTCGAGCATCTCGCGGTAGTCGAGGTACGTCGCCTTGACGTCAAAGTCTGACGCATAGCTTTCCAGGGCCTCCGGATGGGCGTCGGCGCAAGCGACGATCTCGGTGTGTTCACACTCCGTCCAGCCGCGGCCATGCTCGCGGGCGATGCGGCCGGAGGCAATGACTCCGACACGATACTTGGCTGCCATGATCAGCTTCTCCCTGATTGATTGTCAGTTGATTGAAATTCAGGCGATGAGTTCGTCGGTACCCTGCCAGATGATGCCATTGTGCCCGAGCCGTCGGGCCTCACTGACGATGCGGTCAATGGCGGCTCGTGGCCAGCCCGTGCCGTGGATGATCGGGAAGGAGGGCAGACCCTCTGGCAGGTACAGGCGGGTCTTGGCCAGATCGCGCAGGACGAGATCGTCTACTGGCACACGATAGGCAAGTTCGGCGGCATCACCGAACCCGTCATAGGTCTCCGGCAGGCCAATGCCGTCATAACCGGTGAAACGATAGATCGTTGCCAGAGCATCCGCTGCGGAAAGACTGTCACCGATTTCGGCCTGTAGAAATTTCGCCCACGTCGTCAGGGTATCACAGGTGAAGGCAGAAATGTGCGACACCAGCGGGCTGGCAAAATCAGCGAACTCCCCCCAGCGCCCAAGATCATGGCCCACGGTGAGTGCCATCGAGGCCGGGTAGGTGTCGCTGCCAAAGAAGATGTCCGGATTGGCTGACTTGGCGGCGGCGCGAAAACGCTGCAAGCCACGCGCGATCAATTCGGCGCGGAAACGAAGCCAGGCGATGAGCCCGGGCTGCACACCAAGCGCCTGGATGATATCGAAGAAACCCAGGCCCATACGCACGACTTCGCCAAGTCGCCTGCCATCGAGCCGCTGCAACTGGGTTCGTGCCGAACGCAGAGCTGCGATCATCTCCGCCATGTCGTAGCCCATTTCGTCCGCAGCCAGGGCACAGCTTTCGCACGTGCAGCCAAAGAGCCCCAGGGGGAAACTCCCCATGGGGAAGCGGGCATGGGTCAGATCGATGCCGTCGACGCCGTAGGCGCTGGCCCAGTGGGCACAGACCGCCTCGAACCAGACCGTTGTTGCCTCGCGGGAGGGACAATACATGAGACGACGCTCGGTCCATGAGCCCCCGCAGAGCCAGACATCGAGACCCTCCGACTTCAGCCGGTCAACAGCCTTGCGGAAACCGGCGTCATCTCCGGATGCGCGTACACCTGGCCCCGCTGAGGCGGCGGCGAGAGGAAACTCGCGTGCATCGACGGCCTGGCCCTCCATATGGCGCAGCACCAGATCAGCGATCTGACCATCTGCCGGAGGCGACTGCGCAAAGGGCGTCTGTTGCGCAATCTCCTGTGGGAGCGTTCCAGCAAAGGACAGTACCGCCGTCGTCAGGCCGATTTCATCACGCAGGCGGGCGGGGTACTGCGGAGTCTGCAAAAGCGATGCAACATCGAGGTAGACACCAGTACGCCAGTCAGTCATGGAATCCCTTTGACGGAGGCGGGGTGATGGACGTCATTGTGCCCCATGACAACAGGCATGGGACTCATCGGTTGCGGCAATATGGGTGGTGTCTGGAGCGGTGCCATCGAGCGACGCGTCCACAAGCAGCAGGATTGCACTTTCCTCTGGGCCTTCGATCCGAACCGTGACGCCGCCGCCCAACGCGTTGCCGGCACCAACGCGGCAATCGCCACGGACGCCGAAACCGTATTCCGCGACAGTCGCGTGGGTGCCGTCGTCATCTGCACGCCGACGTTCACCCACGTCGATCTCGTCATTGCTGCCGCCCAGGCTGGTAAACACATCCTCGTCGAGAAACCCATGGCCCTCACCCTGGGTGACTGTCGGCGCATGATTGACGCCTGTTCCCAGGCGGGCGTCAAGCTTGCTGTGGGACAGACCGTCCGTTTCTGGGGTGCGTTCCTGCGCACGCGCCAGTTGGTCGAGGCCGGGGTCATCGGTCAGCCCTGGGTCGCTCAGCTTGATCGGATGGGTGCAACCGCCCCGACGCCTCTCGACGCAATCGACATGGGGCAACAGCGCCGGCCCTGGCGCTACGATACGCAGTTGGCCGGTGGCAACATTCTCGAGGGTGTGGTGCATGAACTCGACTGCGCACGCGCCATATTTGGCGAGGTGATCGCTGCCAGTTGCACAGCCTCCGGCAAGATCATCGATGGCAATCACCGCTCCCCCATCCTCATGCAGGCGCTGCTCGAATTCTCCGGTCGTCGTCATGCCACCGTGCGTATGGGAGGACTCGTCGGCTACAATGGCGGCGGATCCTGGGTGTCTGGCACCAGAGGCACGTTGCACTTCAATCACTGGGAGGGCCCGATTGACGTGTACGGCCCGGGGCGGGAGGCTCTGCGCCAGGAAGACTGCTCAGACCTCGGCGCCGGTGACGAAGCCTATGACCGGGAACTGGCGGATCTGCTCGATGCCGTCCGCGACGATGGTGAGCCGGAGAACAGCGGCGGCAACGGCATGCG
>CALFPI010000504.1 GCA_937919035.1 uncultured Gemmatimonadaceae bacterium | reverse complement strand
CGGGCGAGAAACCGGGCGCTGATTCGGGGGCCCGAAAGCCGTGCGGTCGTGTACCTGACGGCATAGTCCATCGACCCGGCAGGTGTTGCAGAATTTTCTTAACAGATGTGACAGACGTCACGAAAGTTGACCCCTGTTACGGCCGATAGTATATACCAAGAGGTATCACATGGTATAATCGGGGAGATGCTGCCATGGCACTACGCGTGATTCGCCGTTCCCTCTGGGCGGGTGTCCTGATTTCGTTCCTTTTGATTGGACTGGCTGCCGCAGGCTACGCCTGAGCAGCTTTCTGCTTCGGGGTGCTCCGGGAGGCGACGCGACAAGCCACGCGGGGGAAGGGAACGTCTCTCGGGGCGCCCCGATCGCAACAGTTGCTGCAAGGATGCTCGCATGCATCACGTGCGTGTCCGCCCAGGGCCCTTGCTGACTGGACGATCCGGATTCCACGGCATCGATCTGCTGAGCCCCGTCTGGCACCCGCAGGATCTGGCCCCGGACGGGCGCCAGGAATGGTATCCGGAGGTCAACTACGCTAAGGCATGACGTCGGCGCTAAAAACGGTCGATAACGACGACCCCCTGCTGGGCGTAGTTCGTCATGCCCTCGAGTTCCGCCGGCGATTCCTCCAGCGACACGGTCCTGCCCAGCAAGCGAGCCGGATCGAGGGCCCCGGCGGCAATCATACCAAGCATGGCATCGTACCGGTGGGCCTGCATGCCGTGGCTGCCCAGGATGGTCAACTCCCTGGCGATGACCTCATTCATGGGGATCGAGATGTCGCTGTGCGCGCCGAGGGTGAGGCCAATCTGTACGTGTCGACCGCGCCGGCGCAGACAGCGGATCGAGTTGCGGCTCGTCGCCGGGTGCCCGAGGGCATCGACGGACACGTGTGCGCCACCATCGGTCAGTTGCTGAATGGCGGGCACCGGGTCGGCACCGCCGCCAGCGTTGACGACGGCCGCCGCACCGAGATCACGGGCAAGTTCAAGCTTGCGTGGATCGATATCGATGCCGATGACGCGGGCACCTTTGGCTACGGCAATCATTATGACGGACAGACCGACACCGCCGCAGCCATGGACGGCGAGCCACTCGCCACCACGCACTTTGCCCTGATCAACGACGCCGCGGAAGGCCGTCATGAAGCGACAGCCCAGAGAGGCGGCGGCAACGAAGCCCAGTTGTTCGGGCAGGCGGACGAGATTGGCATCGGCGTAGGGAATGGCGACGTACTGGGCGAAGGATCCCCAGCCGCTGAAACCGGGTTGATACTGCTTCGGGCAGACCTGCTGATTGCCTGAACTGCATTCGGCACATGTGCCGCAACCGCAGCAGAAGGGGACCGTGACACGATCACCGCGTCGCCAGTTGCGCACGTCCGCACCGGTTTCGGCGACGATGCCCGCAAGCTCGTGACCCGGCACGTGTGGCAACGCCACATCCGTGTCGTGCCCCATCCACGCATGCCAGTCACTGCGGCAGATGCCATTGGCCTTCACTTCAATGACAACGCCATCGGCCGGCACGGTGGGATCGGCAACCTGGGTGATGGTGAGAGGACCGGCGAATTCCTCCATCAGGACGGCTTTCATGTCAGAGCGAGTCCTTGTAGCGCTCGAGCACCTGGGCGTCGAGATCCGCGGCGAAATCGTCATCCTTGCCGATCCGGCTGCCGATCTCCCGACCAAAGGAGACACGTGAGGCTTCCGGCCAGGCGTCGGGGTTCCACAGGTCACTGCGAATGAAGGCCTTGCCACACTGGAAGTACGCCTCTGTCACCGTCACCTTGAGCAGCAGCAGCGCCGGCGCCCCACGGGCGGACAACTGCTGGCACAGGTCGGGATCCGTGACCAGTTCGGCATGGCCGCTGACGCGCAGACTTTCGCTGCAGCGCGGCAGGACGAAGATGAGGCCTACCTTCGGTGTCGCCATGATGTTCTGATAGGAGATCACCAGACGGTTGCCCTTACGCTCGGGCATGAAAAGCGTGTGCCGGTCCTGTACGTGGACAAAGCCGGGGTGATCACCTTTGGGGCTGGCCGTTGGCATGCCGTCGGCATCGACGGTGGCCATCACCAGAAATGGCGAACGGGCGATGAAGTCTGTCGCCTGCTCACTCAGGTGTGGATAGATCTTGTTCGGCGTCAGTTCCGATGGCTCCCCGACGATATCCCGCAACTGCTCGAGTGTGCGGATCGATTCCATGCAATCCCCTTGAAATTGGTTGCCTGCCACAACGCACGGTTCAGCAGTGGTCGGATCCAGCAGTCTCGAAAAGAGGGGCCGGTCCACATGGCTGAACAGAGAATGAAGCCCATCTGCTGCAACCGATGCTATGCACTGTGAAATTTCTTCTGTCTCGAAAGGTGTTACCTATCAACCCGGACCGATCTGTTACCCATCACGCCGGTTGCTTCATCGCATCGCCTCAGTTCCCGATGCCACATTCGTCACATGCTTCTCTCAGATAACCAAGATTGGCATCGAAGAAGGCATCGCCCAACGTGCCTCCCCAGACCTCCTGCAGCCTCATATGCGTGTGCAAGCCAAGCCACCATATCTGTCGGACAGGCACGAAGAGTCGGATGGCAGCCAACTCTTCGTGACCAAGAGATCGCACTCGGTTGTACCCCTCAAGAAAGCCGTTCCAACGACGAACGACCTTGGCGCGACCTGACCTGCTCCATCCGTGACTGTGTGCAAGTTGCCAGAGCATGACGGCCAGATCATAGGCGCGCCAGCCATACCCATAGCAGTCGAAATCGAAGACTACGAGCCCGCCATCAGGACCTTGATGGACGTTGCCTCCGTGATGGTCGCCGTGACAGAAGCCGAATTCAGGGCGGCTCTTGGGTAGCATCGACTCGATGGCCTCACTGAGATCGCTGCCGATTGAGGTCAGATACCTCAGGTCGTCGGCACGATGTTTCAGGAAGGGCTCGATGCTGGCGATCGGCTCCTCAATCAGATGTCGAAGGTCGAGGCAAAAACGACGTGGATCCTGCTGCACGCGATCTGCCGACACATGCAGGCCCGCGACGACTTCGCCGTAGGCAGCCGCTCTGGCCGCGTTCAGACGTGGTGGCGCGCCTGGGGCGTCGGTGAATACCACGGCCCATCTCGTGCCCTCCGGAGCTCGAATCCGGGTAAGGTAGCTTCCGTCTCTGCGCGCCACGGGTCGCGAGACGGGCTGTCCATCTTGAGCGAGATGAACAAGCATGTCCACCTCAGCCGCGATATCCTGCTTGCGACGCCAATCACATCGATACAGCCGGAGGTAGAGCTTTGTGCTTGGTGACTCGATCACGTAGGTGTCGTTGAGTCCACCGGTCAGGAATCGGCAGGTGGCTCCATCTGGCAGGCGATAACGGCTAAGTACGCTGCGCTGAAGACCGCTTCCCGAGAACAGCGATGATACGACCTCCTTGCTTACGCTGGTCATGACTTCTCCTCACAATCTTTGCATAACAAGCAGGGCTTCGTGCCCAACAGGGCTTCGTGCCCAACGGGGCTTCGTGCCCAACGGGGCTTCGTGCCCAACAGGCTGTCGTGCAAGGGAAGCTACGTATGGCTGATGCCCTTCCGTCAAGGTCCTTGCTGCGGTTTCCCGCGCGTCGTATCTCTTGGGACATGGCGCGATCACGCAATACAACTGCTGGCGGAGAAGCGGCGAATGGTAGGCAAGATCAATGATCAGTCACGCATCGATGAGAAGGGTCGCACACGCTGGCAGTTGAACGAGCGCATCGGCGACCAACTGGCAACGCTTGGTGATTACCTGGTCATCGGCGGCTACGAAGAATCCCACACAACTGTCTACAAACGCCTGTCCTACACGATCAGTCGCTGGCCGGAATCACTGGAGACCCTGCGCCATGAGGGTCGACTCAAGCAACTGCCCAGTGTGGGCCCGACAATTCAGGGGATGCTCACCGAGTTGGTCGATACCGGCACCTGCAGCAAGTGGGAAGAATGGAAGACCCGCGTACCGGAATCCGTCCTGGAACTGCGCAACATCCCCGGCCTGGGTGCAAAGATGGTGCGCGGCCTCTACGGGGAGTTTGGCATCGACAGCCTGCTCAAGCTGCGCGCAGCAGTGGACGAAGGCTGGTTGACG
>CALFPI010000503.1 GCA_937919035.1 uncultured Gemmatimonadaceae bacterium | reverse complement strand
GTCGAAAACCGGCTGCCCACCTTCCAGGCGCAGATCGATACCGAGCGTGTCCAGAGGAAGATTGCGCCTCGACGTTTCGCGTACGAGACGCTCAACGTTGAGGGAGTCGCTGACAAAGCGCACCGGCATGCGCCCCCTGAATGGGGCCAGCGATCGCGCATGGCGGTTGAGGAAGGCAAAGGCACCCGTCTGCTGCTGGAAATGCGACCCCGACGCCAGCAGCACGACGGTGCGCGCCGGCGGGTGATCGTGCAAATATCGGGCATACTCGAGCAGGGCGGCGACACCGGCGGTGCTCTCGGCACCGGGTGCGGCGGCAGGAACGACAGAAATCGCATCGAAGTATGACTCGACGACTATGATCTGATCCTGCAACTGCGGATCGACACCGGGAACGGTACCCCAGATGTTCCACGTCGTGCGGTTCTCGTAGTCCATGCGCGCCTGCACACGCACCTGCAACTCGCCATCCCCCAGTTCCTGCCGCAGAGCCAGAGCCGCTTGCCGCGTGAGCCAGAAGCGCGGCACGTCGACGGGAGCCCATGACCACTTCTGTCGAGACTCAAAAAGCGTCGTCTCCTCCGGCTCGATGAAGATGATCGCCGCCGCACCCAGAGCTGCGGCGTTCTTCCAGTTCTTCCAGCTATTGAACTCGAGCATGACCACGGCACCCCACATCTGGTGCCCATCGAAATCGGCGTGTTCGCCCCGGCCGCCGTAGAACAAGTTGCCCGTAATGCCTTCTGGCCCGGTGGTCGTCGTGCGCACGAGATTCGGCCACATGGACAGCATCGATATGATGCGCCCCCTGCCGTCGAGGATCTCCATCGAGGCGCCCTTGTCGATGGGCACGGCCAGTTCATAGGGCTCGCGACTGACATTGTCGACGCCTGCTGCACGCAATTCGCTCTCGATGAAATCCGCCGCGTGAGCATCACCGGGATAGCCTGGCATACGCGAGCCATGGGAGGACAGCTCCCGCACAGTCGTGGAGATTCGATCAAAGGCATCTGCATCGACACCCCCATCGCCGGCCCCATCACCGCCAACAGCGGGACAGGCCGCCCCCAAGGCAAAGGCAAGCGCCAGCGCGCGCCTGTTGAAGATTTGCCCGAACACCACGATCAGCTAGATCCAGAAAATGGCATTGCTCACCATTCCTGAGAGGTAGTCGACGACGAGGAAGCCACCGGTGATCAGCATACGGCCGGCGATCATCCCGAGAAAGAAGTAGCGACTGCGGGCGTAGAGAGAAGCGCCGCCGTATTTCAGGATCGTAACCTTGATCAACCAGGCGAAGAAGATGCTGAACCACATCCAGTCGACGAGCCAGCTGGTCATGATCGGGAAACCGATGGGATGCAGGGGCCACCAGAGGAAGCGCTGACGCAGCCAGGTGAGTCCAAGCATGGCACCGGCGCCAATGCCGACGAAGCTCATGCCCTGCCAGTAGATCCCCTGGGGCGCCTCGATATTGGTCGCCGCCGTCTTGTAGATCAGGCTTGGCATGTTCTTGAAGAACCAGGCATTGGAGTTGATCCCACCGTCGCGGTAGCCCAGGGACATGACGGTAAACAAGGACCCCGCAACGCCGAGCAGGATGGCGATGACGATTGCCCAGAACACGATACGCCGACTGTGGCGGTTCATGCCCTCAATGAGCTTCAGGCCGTTGGCAATGACCCCCATGAGGAACACACGGATATCGGCTGCAAAGATGTAGCTCATAGAGAAATTCGCGGTTGCCGTCGCGCCGAGCAGCTTGGAGCCCAGGCCGTAGACCATGAAATCCGGGGCCGTCATCGGTGAAATGATGGCGGCAATGCCGGCCTCTGCGACGACGCGTGACAGTCCTGTGAAGATGACCAGGCTGAGAAACACGAACAACGCCGCCGCCCACAGCGGTGTGCCTAGAACCATGAACCAGCCCATCATCACCACCGAACCGAGCAGCAAACCCAGCACGGCGGAGCGGTAGCTCATGATCTCGTCATCGTCGCTGAGTTCGGACTCTCTGCCGAGAAACTTCAGCCACACCTGATGGAGATGCTCACGGCCGACCCACATGCCGATGGCGACGAAGACGATCAGCGCGCCCAGGCCCTGGTAGTTGAGCAGTTCCGACGTCGCCACAGCCCAGACATCCTGCTGTTTGGTTACGCCATAGGCAACGAAAAACATCTTCTCCACCTTTGACAGCAACGCAAAACCCCAGACGCCAAGGGCGATGTCAGGACCGATCAGGAAGGAAAAGCCCAGGACAGCAAAGCTGATCGTCATGTTGATCGATTGACCGAAGCCGATCGGGAAACTCCACGCTGTCGGGATGACCGGCCAGCCAGCGAGATACTTGTTGAGCCCGGTGAACAGTCCCACAACAATCGGTAGCGCCGCCCCCGCCCACATGGTCTTGTTCTTGAAGAACGGATTGATGATCTGGCCAGCGTCCTCCCCGCGGATCATGGCCTGCGGCACCTGTACCAAGGGGTACGACAGACGTTCGCGATCCATCCACTGGCGGCGCAGAATCACAGCCAGACAGACCATGGTCAGATACAGGGACAGCAGGAATACGCCCCACATCGCCATCGGCCGCAGCCAGATACCCCAGGGGATGGTGAAGGTTTTGGTGCCGAAACCTTCGTAGAAAGCCGTGTTGCCAGCGCCATCGTTGAGCATGATGCTCTTGGGCAGGACGGGAAACAGGATCTCCGCCCACTCGTTTTCCGGGCTGGCGTAGTAGAACACCCCGGTGATGGCAGGCAGAATCGTCTCGCAGAGGCCCATGGTCGCCAGCGACGCGACAACGATGAGCATGATGTAAACGACGATCAACTCACTACGGTTGAGGGCAAGACTCCGCCCCATACCGGCCAGGATGGTGTTGGCTCCCAGCGACAGCACAAAAAAGCTGGAGAACAACACCCCCGGTGAATACAGGGGCATTCTGTCGAACGGTGAGAAATTCAACACCCACGCCACGGCAAGCACGCAGGTGAGGGCCGCAGACAGGGTCCAGTGACGAGCGGTCAGTTTATAGACCGAATTCAGCAACCCGACGAGGATCAGAAACAGGAAGATCGCTCCGGGCGTACTGAAATCGAGGGTCATGTAGCTGCCCTTGATCACCGTGTCGGCATAGTTGGAACCGACGCCCAGGAAGAAGGAAAGAAATGAACCCACTGCCAGGGCCCGCAGCGTCAGTGGCTGGTGGCCCTGGGTCTCTTCCCGGGTGACCGAAGCACCACGCATCGACAGATACCGCCGGAAATCATTGGGCAGGCCGATGTTCATCGAATACTCGTATCCTGCCGCCGGAACAGCGTGTCCCAGTCCCGGCTTGGCGTAAAGCCCAGCAGACGATGTGCCTTGTTGGTGTTGTATTTCCCGGGCCCGGTGTACGACAACAGATTGAACAACTGGAAGTTGTCGGGTACCGATGCCACTTCAAGCGCCCGTCGGCAGGCCTGCTGCAGGTCTTCCCAGACGACAACGAAGGGGGGGGTCTCCGTGGGTTGTGACACGGGCGCGTCCGGCGCTGCGGCCAGTCCATTAAAGACGAAATAGATGGTCTGCATGTCGTGCTTCTGCGAGTAGATCCTGCAGATCTCGGCACTGAGCCACTTGCTGATACCGTAGTGCCCGATTCCCGGCGCCGGGGGCGCGTCCTCAACAGCAAAGTCCGTGTCGTAATGGGAGCGCACCGCCTGCGGCCCGGAGTGCACGATCTTGCGGATGCCCAGTTCCACGGCGGCGCGCATCACGTTCCAGGCGCCAATGGTATTGACGTGATAACTGTCCACCGGATCGTTGCGCACAACGGTGAAGTTCATGATGGCCTCACAGCCGCGTGCCGCCTCCAGCACCTGCCCGTACTCGCGCACGTCGACATGGTTGATATCGATGCCATCAGGGTGGGGCTTTACATCCGCCAGACGCAGATCGTAGTGATCAACGAGGCCGGGCGTGAGATAGGGCCCGATCAGCCCTGAGGCGCCGAGAAACAGGACACGTTTCATACCGGCGTCGAAATCGCGGTCCAGGCTGAGGCGAAATTGTGCTGTGGCTCGAAACCGAGGCCCCGAGCGCCATCAAGCAGAAATTTCGGATGCGGCGGACGCG